>JANOAP010000635.1:0-18339 GCA_031411175.1 Rhodoferax sp.
CGACCCAGCACGTTGTAGGCCAGCACAGCGGGGATGGCCACGGCCAGCCCGGCGGCGGTCATGATGAGCGCCTCACCCACCGGGCCTGAAATCTTGTCGATAGTGATCTGCCCTGCGCTGGAAATGCCAATCAGCGCGTGATAGATACCCCACACCGTGCCCAGCAGACCCACAAATGGCGCGGTAGAGCCGACAGTGGCCAGCAAAACCTGGCCAAACTGCAGTTTGCGCAGCACAGCGTGCAGGGCATCGCGCAACAGGCGCGTGAGCTGCTGGGACCGATCACCGGCGGCCGCCAAAGTGCCAATTGCCTCTGTTTTAATAGCGTTGATCAAAGGAGTGACGAGGGCAGAGCGATCAAATGCCTCAACCCGTGGGCGCGCTTCTTCTATGTTGGCGGACTGCCAGAACACAGCCGTGCTGCGTGCCACGTCACCCGTTGCGCGGTGTAGAAGCCAGGCTTTCCACAGAATCACGACCCAACTGCTGACGGACATGACCAACAGGAGCAGCGCCACGATTTTGCTGACGGCGTCTCCCTGGGTAAACAGCCCTATCAATGACATACCTGGCTTATTTCAGGCCCAGAACGTCGAACATGTCGTAAAGCCCCGGCTTTTGTGTGCTGAGGTAGCGCACGGCGCGCAAAGCGCCGTCGGCGTAGCTTTCGCGGGTGGACGATTTGTGGGTGATTTCAATGCGCTCTCCAATGCCCGCAAACATCACGGTGTGGTCGCCAACGATGTCTCCGCCACGAATAGCGGAAAAGCCGATGGCATTGGGGTCGCGTGCGCCGGTGATGCCCTCGCGCGCAAACACGGCGTGGCCCTTGAGGTCGCGTCCGAGCGCTTGGGCAACGACTTCGCCCATCTTGAGCGCTGTGCCCGAGGGCGCATCCACCTTGTGACGGTGGTGGGTTTCGATGATTTCGATGTCGTAGCCGTTGTTAAGGGCTCGCGCGGCCATGTCAAGCAACTTGAAGGTCACGTTCACCCCCACACTCATGTTGGGAGCCAGGACGATGGCAATGTCTTTGGCCGCGTCAGCAATCTCGGCCTTTTGCGCGTCACTAAACCCCGTGGTGCCAATGACGGCACTCACGCCCAGCTCGCGGCACACCTTCAGATGAGCCAGGGTGCCCTCAGGGCGGGTGAAGTCAATCAGTGTGCGCGCGTTGACCAGGCCTGCACGCAAATCGGCGGTGATCACCACACCGCTGGCATGCCCCAGGAATGCGCTGGCATCCTGGCCAATGGAGGAGCTGGCTGCAATGTCGAGTGCGCCGCCCAGCGTGCAGTCGTCTGCCCCTCGAATGGCTTTTATCAGCATCTGCCCCATGCGCCCCGAGGCACCAGCCACCGCAATTTTTTGCAGAGTCATGTTCAGAAATTCCTGACCGTTCTGGTCCGTTTTGGTTTTTGCCGCGCCGGGACTAGCGGCTGGGTGACTCAAGCGGCGGGTAGCTGTCTGGCAACGGTGCCAGCGGTTTGGCCGGTGTAGCGGCTGGCTGGCTGGCCCTGGATGCTGCTGCAAATTTGGCTAGGCTTTCTTCAGACGCCTCCAGAACCGGGGCCTTGCGCGACTGACGCCCGGAATCCAGCGACGCCACAAATTCGGCTTCGGTCGGCAACTCGTCCGCTTCAAAGCGCTCCAGAGACTCGCCTTTGAAAAGAACCGTTACCTTGCGGGCCTGGGGTTGAGCACCCTGGCGCTTGAATGTGAACACGTAGTCCCAGCGATCAGCGTGAAACATGCTGGTCAACAAGGGCGTTCCCAGAAGGTCGCGGACCTGCGCGCGGCTCATGCCGGGCCGAAGCGCCGCAGCTTGCTCCTTGGACACAAAGTTGCCTTGCACGATGTCTACCTTGTACGGTGTGACGACACCGGCGATGCGATTGCTCGCGCTGTTGAAACCCCCACACGCCACAAGGCCAATGCCTGCCAGCGCGGCCAGGCTCAGGCGCAGGGTCATGCCAAGGATACGATGACGTGAATCAGACAGGGTGTGAAGCATAAAAATCGTCAAAGGGAATGGGGGCGGGAAGGCGTAGCGATATGATCGCCTCATTGTAACGGCTGGACTTTTTTTGGACCATCCGCCCCGCCAGCCCGAGAACCACCCATGGACAACATCGACGAACTCAAGAGCACCGGACTCAAGGCCACCCTGCCACGATTGAAAATTCTGGAGATTTTCCAGAAGGGCAATCTGCGGCATATGACGGCCGAAGATGTATTCAGGGTTCTATTGCAGGAGCGCTCGGACGTCGGCCTGGCCACCGTTTACCGGGTTTTGACGCAGTTTGAGCAGGCAGGCATCCTGAGCCGCAGCCACTTTGAAAGCGGCAAGGCGGTTTATGAGCTCAACGAAGGCCAGCACCACGACCACCTGGTTTGCCTGGATTGCGGCAAGGTCGACGAGTTTTACGATGCTGAGATTGAAAAGCGCCAGCACGCTGTCGCCAAGGCCAAGGGCTTCTCTATCTCTGATCATGCGCTGAGCCTGTATGCCACCTGCATCAAGGATAAATGCCCCAATCGCCCGCCTGTGCCAACGCGGGGCCACGGCTAAGCTGAAGGGCGGCTAGCCGCCTTGTGCCATCGCCTTGCGGTGGCGCTCAACGAAATCCTGGTAGGTATCGACGCCGCGCAGCTGCAGAATTGTGTTGCGCACGGCGGCCTCCACCAGCACCGCGATATTGCGGCCCGCCACCACCTGGATCACCACCTTGCGCACGGGGATGCCCAGCACGTCCTGGGTTAGCGGTTCGTAAGGAATGCGCTCGTAGTCGCGCTCCAGAGTTTCGCGGCGAACCAGGTGAACAATCAACTTGAGACGCATCTTGCGCCTGACCGCCGTCTCACCAAAAATTCCGCGAATGTCGAGCAGGCCAATGCCGCGCACCTCCAGCAGGTTTTGCAGCAGCTCAGGGCAGCGGCCTTCAATGGTCGTCTGATTAATGCGGAACAGGTCAACGGCATCGTCAGCCACCAGGCCGTTGCCCCGGGAAATCAGCTCCAGCCCCAACTCACTCTTGCCCAAGCCTGATTCACCGGTGATCAAAACCCCCAGGCCCAGAATATCCATGAACACGCCGTGCATGGAAGCCCGGTCGGCAAAGTGTTTGGACAGGTAGGCCCGCAGCACGTCAATGACAAACGCCGACGACTCCTTGGTGGCAAACATGGGAATCTGCGCCCGCTCACACATGGACAACAGCGCATCGGGTGCGGCTTGCCCGTCTGCCAATATGAGAACGGGAGGCTCCAGCGTCACAATGCGGGAAATGCGCCGGGCGCAATCATCCGGCGTTGCATTGGTGATGTAGGCCACCTCACGCTCGCCCAGAATCTGCACGCGGTAGGGGTGAATGTAGTTGAGGTAACCCACGAGGTCGGCACCCGAGCGGGCAGCCCGCACAGCCACTTCATCAAAACGCCGCTCGGACGCGCCCAGGCCCGCCAGCCATTCCCACTTCAGCCGGCCGCGAAATTCCTCAAACAGAACGTCAGCGCTGACAACAGTGGGCTTCAAAGCGGGCAGCCAGACCTAAACAACCTGTGCCGATTGCCAGCCGGCAATCAACCCGTGCAAATCAGCCGCGCTGGCGCTGGCACACAGTTTGGACCGCAGTGCGGCGTCGCTCAGCAGTTCGGCGATTTCAGACAGGATTTCAAGATGCTTCTGCGTCGCCGCCTCGGGCACCAGCAGGAAAATCAGTAGATTGACGGCCTGCTCGTCCGGGGCGTCAAAACCGATGGGATTACCCAACAGCAACACGGCAGCCATGGGTGCCTTGAGGCCCTTGATGCGACCATGCGGAATTGCAACACCGTGGCCCAAACCGGTCGAGCCCAAGCGTTCGCGGGAAAAAAGGCTGTCCGTGACCAGTGCCCGGCTGAGTCCATGAAGATTTTCAAACAGCAGGCCGGCTTCTTCGAAAGCGCGCTTTTTGCTGGTCGCATCAACATGCACGAGCACTTGGGCAGCAGGCAGAATGGATGCGAGGCGGTTCATGGTCGGGGATCAGATTATGCACATAAAAAAAGCCACCCGGTGAGCGGGCGGCTCTCGTCATCGTCTGGCGGGCTCTGGGTTCCCGCTGGTATCAGTCAACTACATCAGGCGCTTGGGCGCATCGTGATGGTGATCCTGCAAACGGTCTTTGTGGCGAACCACCTGGCGGTCGAGTTTGTCCACCAGCTCGTCCACGGCAGCATACAAATCAGCATGGGAGCTTTCTGCAAACATGTCGCTGCCTTTGACATGAATATTGCACTCCGCACGTTGCCTTCGTTCCTTTTCCTTCTGCTTCTCAACGGTCAGGAGCACTTTGACATCGACAACCTGGTCAAAGTGGCGGGTAATTCGATCAAGCTTGGTCGTGACGTAATTTCTCAGGGCTGGTGTGACTTCGAGGTGATGACCGCTGATCGTCAAGTTCATGAGTAGCCTCCTGTTGCTCTCGGGGTTGAAAAAGCCTCCCACGGAATGTGGGCGACAGACAAACCAAAAAATTCTGGGGATTCAAGTGAATTAGTGCGCTTGAATTCACTATGCACCTGATATCGCGCAATTGCAATCCCTTTTGACCATACTTTTTGTTAATGCGGTGATACAAATCACGGCAAAATCATTCCATGAGCCTGGATACCATTATTCATGCGGGCCTGAGTCACTACACCCGCCCCGCCACCGCCTTGGTCCTCATGGGCGGCGGTGCCAGAACGGCTTACCAGGTCGGTGTTTTGCGCGCATTGGCGTCCATCCTTCGATTACAACCTGAAAAGTCAAAGACCTTTCCATTTCAGCTCCTGATTGGCACGTCGGCTGGCGCAATCAACTCGGCCTGTCTGGCCGCATGGGCCACCCAGGGTGTGCAGGCCTTTGACCAGTTGGCCGCGTTTTGGAGCGAGCTTCGCTCTGACGACGTGTACCGGCTCAATATTTCGCCCTGGGTGCGATTCAGCCGGTTTGCGGTGGCTTTCAGCCTGTCGCGCCATGCACGGGCCAATGGTGCCATTCTGGACAACGCGCCGCTGGTCGACACACTTCTCAAGGGCATTTCACTCGACGGCATTGAAGAAGCCCTGCGCAGCCGAACCATCAATGCCCTGGCGGTGACGGGGTCCAGCTACACCACCGGCGTGCACTGGACGTTTTGCCATACTGCCAAAGATGAGCCCTTTCGCAGCTGGAAGCGACCTGGTCGACGCGGTGACTACATGCCCATCACCATTGATCACCTGATGGCCTCCAGCGCGATTCCGTTCTTGTTTCCTTCGACGCCGCTTTGGGTCAACGGCCAGAAAGAGTTCTTTGGTGACGGCACCATGCGCCAGTCCACACCGCTGTCACCCGCCCTGCAATTGGGGGCCAAGAAAATAATGGTGGTCGGGGTTGGGCAGCCCGAGCGGCCCGGCCTGGGTGGCCGGGGCACAGCGCAGCCACCCGTGCATGGCCCGACACTAGGCAGCATTGCGGGTCATGCCATGGCCAGCGTATTTCACGACACGCTTCAGGCGGACGTGGAGCAAACCCAGCGGGTGACAGCAACCCTGAAAAAACTTCCGCGTGAATCGGCTGCGGCTCTGCCCTACCGGGCCGTGGATGTCCTGTCGATCGCTCCCACGCAATCTCTGGACGCGTTAGCGCAAGCGCATATCAAGGAGCTACCTGCGGCAACGCGCCATGCCCTGACCGGCTTGGGCGTGCTCAATGGCGGTGGCGGCGTTTTGGCCAGCTACCTGTTGTTCGAACCCGGATTTGTGCAGACGCTGATTGGCATGGGGGAAAGCGATGCCCTGGCACGCAAGGCAGACATTCTGGAGTTTTTCGGCACCGCTTGAGCGCCTGTCGCCGGGGTCAGCCCCAGTCAGCCGGGCATGTGGCGCTTCATCAAATCGCACAAAAATTCGGCGGCGGGCGTCAAGGGCAAGTCCGGTCGCCACACCAGCACGATGGACGGCGCTGGCAGCACCTCGCGGATGCGTATGGTTTGCAGCGTGTCACGTGTCATCGGGAACTGCTCCCACTGCACTGGCAACATGGCCAGCAAGTCACTATGTGCCAGAGCCACCATCATGGACATCGCCGACCGCGCGCGCAGCAGCACGCGGGGCTTGGGAAGCCGGTGGGTTTCGAACAAGCGCGCAATGTCGTCCTCGGCGTTGTAGTCCACCCCCGTAATCGCCCATTCCGCCTGGGCCAATGCCTTCAACGAACGGGCATCTGACAGCGGGTGCCCCTTGCGGCACACGACGGCACGCCGGTTTTCAAACAGCAGCTCCACCGTGAGCCCCGGTGCCGGTGCCGCACGCGGTGCCGCCCCCAGGTAAAAATCAATGCTGCCGTCACGCAGCGCACTTTCGACGTCAGGGAAAAGCCCCTCAATCAATTGCAATTGAACCTTCGGGTAACGCGCCCGAAATGCCTTCAGCGCAGATGGCAGCATGCCCAGGTGCGGCATGATCGACAGCGCCACGACGACACTGCCGCTGTCATCGCCACTGTGCTGGGCGATTTCGTCCCGTGCCCGGCGCGCCTCGTTGATGATGGCGCTGGCCCGCACGTGAAAGCGCCGCCCCATGGCCGTGAGCACCATGCCGGTGGTCTCCCGCAGGAAGAGCGCGCCGCCCAGTTCCTTTTCAAGCGAACGAATGCTGCGCGTCAGCGCGGGCTGCGGCAACTCAAGCCGACGCGCGGCAGCGCGCAAGCTGCCATGCTCCACGATGGCCACCAGATTCTGGAGCTGATCAAGCTTCATGACCGTGAACCGCCTTGGCCGTTTTCAGGGGATGCAAATATCGAATCACGATGCCGATTTTGCCATCTTTCTTGAATCCCACGACCTGCCTACAGTTCAAGCTCCTCCGGCATCTCAGTCGGCAATAAAAAATTGACAACAACCGAGACAACGCATGAACTTCAGCTCACTTCGCCCCAGCCTGGCGGTCGCCGCAACAGCACTCGCAATGACTTTGACGCACTCTGCGTCCATGGCCCAAAACTGGCCCACCAAACCCGTGAGGGTGATTGTTCCGGCCCAGGCCGGTGCGGCACCCGATGTGGTTGCCCGCCTGCTGGCCGACCGCCTGGGTATGGCACTTGGCCAGAGCGTCTTTATTGACAACAAGCCCGGCGCTGGCGGCATTCCAGGCATGTCGGCACTGGCGCGCTCGGCCAATGACGGCTACACCATTGGCTTCGTGCCAGCTGCCATGGCCACCATCACGCCCCTGGTTTACAAGAACCCGCAGTTCAATGTGGACACCGACCTGCTGCCGGTTGTCACGGTGGGCATCAGCCCGTTGATTCTGGTGACGCAGGCGGGCAACGGCATCAACTCACTGGCCGATCTGGCCAAAAACGCCAAGGCGAACCCTGGCAAGCTCAATTTTGCGGCGCCGCAACCCAACTCACTGCCGCACCTCGCGGGTGAAATGGTCAGCAAGGCCGGCAACATGGGCCTTTTCACCGTGCCGTATCCTGGGCCACCGGCAGCCATCACGGCCGTGCTGGCAGGCGACGCCACGCTGACCGCTGATGGTCTGCCGGGTCTGGTGCAACACATCAAGTCTGGCAAGTTGCGCGCTTTAGGCGTGACCTCGGCCAAGCGGTTGCCGGGTTTTGACGATGTGCCTGCGGTGGCAGAAACCTACCCAGGCTATGAAGCCATCGGCTGGTTCCAGCTCTTTGTACCTGCGGGCACACCCGCCCCGGTTATTGAATTCATTAACCGCGAGGTCAACAAGATCACTCAGGCACCGGATTTTGTTGCCCGCCTGGGTGAGCTTGGTGTCTACCCGCGCCAGGACAACGTGGCTACTGCCAGAGAGTTCTTCGCAGCCCAGCAGAAAGCCATGAAAAAACTGGTGACTGACCTGGGTGTGCAGCCTCAGTAACCACCGTCAACGCCACCATCCTTGCCCCCATTTTTTAACCTGCTTCATCCCTGAAAGACCTCTATGACCGAACGTAAAAAAGCCCTCGTCACCGGCGGTGCCACCGGCATTGGCCGCAGCGCCGTGCTGGCCCTGGCCAAAGCCGGCTATGACATCGCCATCAACTACGCCTCCAGCGCCAAAGCGGCAGCGGCCACCGCCAAAGAGGCTGAAGCCCTGGGCGCAAAAACACTGCTGGTGCAGTGCGATGTGGCCGATGATGCCGCCGTGCGCGCCATGATGAAAACCATTGAGGCAGCCTTTGGTCACCTCGACGCACTCATCAATAACGCAGGCACCACCGCCACCTGGAAAGTAAAAGACCTGGAGAGCCTGGACATGGGCGAATGGGACCGCACCTTTGCGGTCAACGTACGTGGCACCTTCCAGGTCACACGGGCCGCCGTGCCATTGCTGAAAAAGGGAACGAACCCGGCCGTCGTCAACAGCGCCAGCATTGTCGGCCTGCGCCCCGGCCCACAGCCTCTGCCCTATGCAGCGAGCAAGGCCGCCGTGGTCAACCTCACCAAGACACTGGCCTGGAACCTGGGCCCCGAGATTCGCGTGAACGCGGTTGCCCCCGGCTGGATGGAAGGCGACTGGATGCAGCGCATGCTGGGCGACAAGTACGACGACCTGATGGGCAAGCGCGCCAAGCTCACCCCGCTCAAGCGCTGCGTGACGGCGGATGACGTGGCGGAAACCATGCTCAACCTGCTCACTGCCAACCGCTTTGTCACCGGCGAGATTGTGGTGATTGACGGCGGCTTTACAAGCTCGACCTGAACGCAAGGAAAACCCATCATGCTGCAAGGATTCGTTCCCTTCCCCCCCGAGTTCGCTGCCCGCTACAGAGAGAAAGGCTACTGGCGCGACCAGTCGCTGGCACAGGAATTTGACGCGGTCTACAAGCGCTTTGCCGACCGCACGGTGCTGATCGATGGCGACCGGCACTTCACCTATGCCGAGCTCGACCGTGTCACGAGTAACCTGGCGCTCAATCTGCTGGAAATCGGCATCAAGCCGCTGGACCGCGTGGTGCCCACCCTGCCCAACGTGTTTGAGTTTGTACTGCTGTACTTTGCGTTGCAGAAGATCGGGTGCATTCCGATTGCCGCACTCGTCACGCACCGCTACGGCGAAATCAGCCAGTTTGTGAATTTGTCGGGCGCGACCACCTGCGTTTATCCCGAGACCTCGGGTGATTTCAGCTTCTCGCCCATCATTAACCGCATTGAGGCCGAGAACGCATCGCTCAAGATCCGAATCGTCCTGGGCAACCCGAAGGCGGGCGAGCATTCGTTGCGCGCGTTGATCGACAAGCCTGCGACTTTGCCCGGTTCCCGCCTGGCCGACATCAAGATCGACCCGACTGACCCCTGCATTTTCCAGCTGTCAGGCGGCACCACAGGCATCCCCAAGCTGATTCCGCGCACCAACAACGACTACGCCTACAACTCCAAGGTGGCCGCGTCGGTCTGTGAGGTGGATGCCGAATCTGTGCTGCTGCTGGTGCTGCCGATTGCGCACAACCTGCCGCTCGCCTGCCCCGGCATTCAGGGCTTCATGTTCCAGGGTGGCAAGGTGGTGTTGCATTCGAACACCCGGCCGGCCGAGATGTTTGCGCTGATCCAGAAGCACAAGGTTACGCACCTTAAGGTGGTACCCGCACTGTTGATCCGCCTGATCAATGACCCGTCTGCAGGCGACTATGACCTGTCCAGCCTGAAGCTGATTCAAAGCGGCGGCCAGCGCATGCAGCCTGAAGTGCGCGCCAAAACCCGCGCACTGATTCCCGGCGTGTTCGTGCAGGAAAACTTTGGCATGTCGGAAGGCACCTTGATGTTTGTGCGCGCTGGCGATTCCGAAGAGGTCAAGCTGGAAACCTGTGGCCGTCCCGTCTGCCCCGATGACGAAGTCAAGCTACTCGACGAAGACGACCGCGAAGTCCCCATGGGTGGCGTGGGCGAGCTGACGGTACGGGGCCCCTACACATTGCGTGGCTACTTTGGCGTGCCCGAGTACAACGCCAAGCAATTCACCAGCGACGGCTTCTACCGGTCTGGCGACCTGATGCGCATGCACCCGTCGGGTAACTACGTGGTGGAAGGCCGCAAGAAAGACCTGATCAACCGGGGTGGTGAAAAGATCAGCGCCGAAGAGGTTGAAAACCTGATCCTCATGCACCCTGCCGTGCAGAACGTGGCCTGTGTGCCCATGCCCGACGCCAATATGGGCGAGAAGATGTGTGCCTTTGTGATCCTGAAGGCAGGCCAGCGGCTGGCGCTCAAGGAACTGGTGGGTTTCCTGCTGACCAAGGAAATCGCCAAGTTCAAGTTGCCAGAACGGCTTGAAGTGCTGTCAGGCTTCCCGGTGTCCACGTTCGGCAAGGTGTCCAAGAAGGTGCTGGGCGAACTGGTTGCCGAAAAACTAAAAAATGGGCTGTAGCCTCTGTCCCTATTGCCTAACCAGCTACTATTATTGGAGCATTTATGAGAATTATTGACCTGCATTGTTACCCCGGCACGCAAACCTGGATCGACTCCCAGGGCCCCTACCCCGCCGAACTGGCCCGCTACTGGAAGCGAGACTGGGTTGCCAAGACTGAAGACGAGGTCATTGCGGAATTCACCGAAGCCGGCGTGGATGCCTGCCTGGTCGCGCTTGACCTTGAGACCACCGTGGCCACGCCACCGTGCACCAATGAGTACGTGCATGACATGTGGAAGCGCCATCCCGAGCGGGTGATTCAGTGCTGGGGTGCCGTGGAGCCGGCCAAAGGTGAAATCGCCATTCGCCAAGCCACCAAGGCCGTGAAAGAACTGGGCTTCATCGGCTTTCACTTTCACCCCATCATGCAGCACTTTGCGGTGAATGACAGACGCCATTACGACCTGTTTGAGGTGATCAACGGGCTGGGTGCAGCGGTCATGATCGACGTGGGCACCACCGGCATGGGGGCTGGCATGCCGGGGGGCATTGGTGCGCGCGTGCGCCATGCGCATCCGTCGCACATCGACGATCTGGCGGCCGATTTCCCGAACCTCAAGATCATCATGGCCCACCCCGGCTGGCCCTGGGTGGAAGAAACGACTGCGGTGGCGCTCCACAAAGGCAATGTGTTCTGGGAAATGTCCGGCTGGGCACCCAAGCACTTCCCCGGCAACCTGAAGGTGGATATTCGGGGCCGCCTGCAGGACAAGATCATGTTTGGCAGCGACTACCCCAGCCTGCCGTATGAGCGCATCCTGCGCGAGTGGCGCGAGTTGGGGTACAAAGACGAGGTGATGGAGAAAATCATGCACGGCAACGCCGAGCGCGTGCTGGGCCTTTAAATTCTCCGGCCTTTTCTTTTTTTGCCTTTTTGAAAGCATCCATGAACAGTGATCCCATTCTTTTCGAGACACGTGGCCCGATTGCGCTGCTCACCTTGAACCGGCCCGACACGCGCAACGCCCTGAGCGGTGAAGACGTGTTTGCCGCTTTCGAGCAGGTGTTTGAGCGGCTCAACGCCGACATGACCATCCGCGCTGCGGTGCTGACCGGCGCAGGCAGTGCTTTTTGCTCGGGCGGCAACGTGGCCGAAATGCGCGACCGCACAGGCATGTTCGGTGGCACGCCCGAAGAGATTGCGGCGGGTTACCGCGCCGGTATCCAGCGTATCCCGCGCGCCTTTCAGAAGCTGACGGTTCCCATCATCGCGGCCGTGAATGGTGCGGCCATCGGGGCGGGCAACGACCTGGCCTGCATGTGCGACATCCGCATCGCATCCAGCACTGCCAAATTTGCTGAAAGCTTTGTCAAGTTGGGCATCATCCCGGGCGACGGTGGTTGCTGGCTGTTGCCGCGCGTGGTGGGCATGTCGCGTGCGGCCGAGCTGGCATTCACCGGCGACACCATCGGCGCGGACGAAGCCTTGCGCATCGGCCTGGTGTCACGTGTGGTTGCGCCAGAGGCCTTGCTGGAAGAGGCAGTGGCGCTGGCGGGACGCATCGCCGCCAACCCGGCCCAGGTCGTGCGCTGGACCAAGCAGTTGCTGCAACAGGCGCGCAATGGCACGCTGGATGAAGCACTTGACTTTGCCGGTCGCTTCCAGGGCCTGGCGCACCAGACGGCTGACCACAAGGAAGCCGTGACCGCATTCTTTGAAAAGCGCCCGCCCGTATTTGGTCGTGAATTCAATGCGCCCAAAGCGTGAGAGCAACATGAGCACAACAGAAGTGACCTTGCTGGAGGAGCACCCGGCACCTGGCGTGGTGCTGGTGCGTCTGCACCGCCCTGCCGTGCTCAATGCACTGAACTTGGCGCTGCGCCGCGCACTGGCCGAGGTTTTCACCCGGCTGGATGCCGACCCAAGCGTCAAGGTGATCATCATTGCGGGCAGTGAACGCGCCTTCTGCGCCGGGGCAGACCTCAACGAGTATGTCGATGCAACACCCACGGAGATCGTCGGCAGAAAGATGGATCGCCTTTGGAATGCCATCAGCACTTGCAGCAAGCCCGTGATCGCTGCCGTTCGCGGCCATGCTCTGGGTGGTGGCTGCGAGCTCGCCATGCATGCCGACATCATTGTGGCCAGTGACCGCGCCAGCTTCGGCCAGCCCGAGGTCAAGGTCGGCATCATGCCCGGCGGCGGCGCCACGCAGCGCCTGACCCGCGCGGTCGGCAAGTTTGCCGCGATGAACATCCTGCTGCGCGGCGACCCTTTTACCGCCCCACAGGCGCTGGCCATGGGCCTGGTAAGTGAGGTCGTTGCTGACACCGATGTTGAGCCGCGTGCGTTGCAGATGGCGACACAGCTCGTCGACCTGCCGGCGCACTCGTTGCGCTCCATCAAACGCGCCGTGATCGACGGCATGAATTTGCCGCTGGACCAGAGCCTGGAATTTGAACGCAAGTCGTTCCAGTTGCTGTTTGCCACCACCGACAAGACCGAAGGCATGCGCGCCCGGCTGGACAAGCGGTCGCCCGTCTTCACCGGCCGATAGAAGTTCTTTTCCCGCTTTCATCTACACACTGTCCACCATGCTCACACGTTTTCTTGCCCGATTGCCGCTCATCAGCGTCGCCATGTGCATGATGCCTACTTACGCTCAAGTTGCATCCGGCCCCAGTGCCGACCTGGCGCAACAACTGCGGGATTTAGGACCGGTCATCAACCCGCCCGCTGTGGCAAAGCTGTATGCGCCCTTGCTTGCCCAGCAGCCGCGCGACGGCGTGAAGCGCGTCAAAGACCTGGCTTACGGTGCCGACGAGCGCCAAAAGCTCGACGTCTACGCGCCGGAAGCAGCGCCGCCCCAGGCCACGCCGGTGGTGATCTTCCTTCATGGTGGTGGTTTTGTGCGGGGGGACAAGGCAGACCGCGACAACGTCGGCAACTTCCTGGCGCGCAATGGCATTCTGGCCGTGGTGCCGTCGTACCGGCTGGGGCCAGCACACCGCTGGCCGTCTGGCCCGCAAGACGTGGTGCTGGCGCTGCGCTGGGCGCAGGCCAATGCCGCGCAATACGGGGGCGACGCCCGGCGCATCGTCTTGGTGGGCGAGTCGGCCGGTGCCGCGCATATTGCAGCGGCGGTATTGAGGACGCGCTTTCATCCCGAAGGGGGCCTGGGTGCAGCTGGGGCTATGCTGATTTCCGGCGTTTACAACGCTCAGCTTGATTTTCTGGCGCGCAAACAATTCGGCACACCCACGCCGGACCCACGCAACGATGCTTACTTTGGCACCGACACCTCGCAGTTTTCTGCCATGTCCACAGTGGCACAGATCGACGCGCCGTCCATTCCACTGCTGATCACCTACGCCGAGCTGGACCCTGTCCAGCAACAGGTTCAGGCCGGTGAACTGTTTGCCACCCTGTGTGTGAAGCATGGCGCCTGCCCTGAGATCCAGATGATCCGCAACCACAACCATTTGTCGCAGTTGTACGCCATCAACACGGGCGACATGTTGCTGGGGCAGCCGCTGCTCGACTTTGTGCGGGCCAGGTGAACGATAGGCCGCTGGTCAGTGCGATAATTTCCCTCATTCAAACAAACGGAGAGCTCTCCTTGGAAACCTGCCCCAGTTGGTAGCTTTCAACTCCCTCATCTGCATCGGGGTTGGAAGCAAAAACCTGTCCATCCACCGCAAGATGCATTTGATTATTTGGGAGAGCGCTTTTGCTCAACATCTTTACCCTGGCCAACGGGCGACTCTTTCAGGAAGAAATCGAGTCCCTGGAAGAGCTGTCCAAGTTCCAGCCTATCTGGGTTGATCTGGAATCCCCCACGCTGGAAGAAAAGCGCTGGGTCAAACAGTATTACGGCCTGTCCATCCCTGAAGACGCGATGGACGAGGACATCGAAGAATCTGCCCGCTTTTACGAGGAAGACAACGGCGAGTTGCACATTCGCAGCGACTTCCTGATTGCCGATGACGACGAGCCGCGCACGGTACGCGTGGCTTTTATCCTGAACCTGGTCAATGACGAGCTGCGCAGCAAGGGCGTGCTGGTCTCCATCCATGATGAAGACGTGCCGGTGTTTCGCCTGCTGCGCATGCGCGCGCGCCGGGCTCCGGGCCTGATTGAAGACGCCAAGGAAGTCTTGCTCAAGCTGTTTGACGCTGACGCTGAGTATTCAGCTGACACGCTCGAAGGCATTTACGACGAGCTGGAGAAAGTCAGCGTGAAGGTGCTGTCTGGCGACGTGACCGATGCCATCGCGGGCGAGGTGCTGGGCGCGATTGCACGCCATGAAGACATGAATGGGCGCATTCGCCGCAACGTGATGGACACGCGCCGCGCCGTGAGCTTCATGATGCGCAGCAAGATGCTCAACGGCGAGCAGTTTGAAGAAGCGCGCCAGATTCTGCGCGACATTGACTCACTGGACTCCCACACCGCGTTTCTGTTCGACAAGATCAACTTCTTGATGGATGCCACGGTTGGTTTCATCAACATCAACCAGAACAAGATCATCAAGATCTTCTCGGTGGCCAGCGTGGCCTTGCTGCCGCCCACGCTGATTGCCAGCATCTATGGCATGAATTTCAAGTTCATGCCGGAACTCGACTGGGCCATGGGTTACCCGTATGCGCTGGGCATCATGCTGGCCAGCGCGCTGGTGCCCATGTGGTACTTCCGCAAGCGGGGCTGGTTAAAGTGAACCACCCCCGTTGACAGCTCACTGCGTGAGCTGTCCTCCCCCCTCAAGGGGACAACGCCTGTGGCCCGGCGGAGCCGGTTCCACGGCGTTTCTGGAAGAAAAAACCGTCGCGATTCAACGAACCGTAGTGACAATACTACGGCGTCACTGGGGGCAGCCTGCGCATGAATCCATCCATGATGGCCAGCGCGTAGTGGCTGGCAACCTCTTTGACAAACTTCGGGAAGTCGACATGTGCCTGATCGTCAGCCCGGTCAGAGATGGTGCGCACTGCGGCAAACGGCACGCCGTAGTCGAAGCAGACCTGCGCTACGGCAGCACCTTCCATTTCAACGGCCAATGGTTTGAGACCAGCATCACGCAAGGCAATCTGCAATGCTTGAGACTCTGTCGCGCCTGACACGAACCGGTCACCGCTGGCGATCAGTCCGTAGTGAGTCTTCATCGGTTTTGTGGGAAATAGTTGATAAAAATGGCCACTAGACCTTGTATCTATTGAAGTTATTGCTTCTAAAAGAGTAGCATTCAAAAGCGCGTCCGATGCAAACACGTGGCGACCGTAAAGCGGCACCTGGTAGCGAGGAAACAGCGGCGATGCGTCCATGTCATGCTGCACAAAGCCGTCAGCCACAACCACATCGCCCACCATGACGCCCTCCGCCAAGCCACCGGCCACCCCGGTAAACACGATGCGATCCACCCTGAAGGCTTCAATCAAGGTCGTGGCGGTTGTGGCGGCCGCCACCTTGCCAATGCGCGACAAGGCCAGCACAACACCACGGCCATGCAGGTCACCCAACCAGAAGTCACGCCCCGCCCGCTGGACGCGCCGGGGGTTGTGCAAACGCTCGATGAGCCCCTGCTGCTCTTCCGCCAGGGCGCTGAGGATGGCCGTCGTTGTCACTGCCGGCCGGTAGTGCTTACTTGTCGCGCAGTTCGCGGCGCAGGATTTTGCCCACGGGCGTCTTGGGCAGCTCGGCCCGGAACTCCACCACCTTGGGCTGCTTGTAGCCGGTGAGGTTTTCCTTGCAGAACGCGCGCACCTGGGCTTCGGTCAGATCAGGGTTCTTCTTGACGATGACCAGTTTGACGCCTTCACCGGTCTTGGCATCGGGCACCCCCACGCAGGCGCATTCCATCACGCCGTCCAGGGTTGCCAGCACCTCTTCAAGCTCGGTGGGGTACACGTTGAAGCCACTGACCAGAATCATGTCTTTCTTGCGGTCCACAATTTTGAAGTAGCCGCGCGCGTCCATCACGCCAATGTCACCGGTCTTGAAGTAGCCATCGGGCGTCATGACCTTGGCCGTCTCATCGGGCCGCTGCCAGTAGCCGGCCATGACCTGCGGGCCCTTGATGGCAATCTCGCCGGGCTGGCCCAGGGGCACTTCCACCCCGTCGTCATCCAGCAGTTTCAGCCAGGTGTTGGGCATGGGCACACCGATGGAGCCGCTGTATTCTGTGGCGGTTGCCGGGTTGCCGGTGGCGGTGGGTGAGGTCTCGCTCAGGCCGTAGCCTTCCAGAATCGGGCAGCCGGTTTTCTCCAGCCAGAGCTTGGCCACGGCACCCTGCACCGCCGTACCACCCCCCGTGGAAGCCACCAGATGGGTCCAGTCCACCGTCTTGAAATCAGGGTGATTGGCCATGCCGTTGAACAGCGTGTTGACCGCCGGGAACACGTGGATCTTGTGCTTGGACAGTTCCTTGAACATTCCCGGAATGTCGCGCGGGTTGGCAATCAGAATCAGCTTGCCGCCCTTGCGCAGGGCCAGCATCATGCCGTAGGTGAATGCAAAGATGTGGTACAGCGGCAGCGCGCACACTTCGGTCATCTGTTCACCAGCAGGCACCTTTTTCAGAAGCGGCTCGCCCCACACCTCGTTTTGCAACACGTTGGCAATCAGGTTGCGATGCAGCAACACGGCACCTTTGGAAACACCCGTTGTGCCGCCGGTGTATTGCAGCACGGCAATATCGTCCGCCGTGAGGGTTGGCTTTTTCAGCTTGCCGCTGGTACCCAGGGCGACGGCCTGGTTGAACCGCACCGCGCCGGGCAAATTGAAGGCAGGAACCATTTTCTTCTTGTGCCGCACGACGTAGTTGACAAGTGCGCCCTTGATCAGGCCCAGCTGGTCACCCATCGCGCACAACACCACGTGCTTGACCTGGGTGGCCGCAATGCATTTCTCCAGCGTGACGCCAAAGTTTTCAAGGATGATGATGGCTTTCGCGCCGGAATCCTTCAGCTGGTGTTCCAGCTCGCGCGGGGTGTACAGCGGGTTGATGTTCACCAGCACCAGCCCTGCGCGCAGAATGGCAGCCACGGCCACCGGGTACTGCGGCACATTGGGCATCATGGCCGCAACCCGGTCACCCTTCACCAGCCCCAGCCCCTGTAGATAAGCCGCCAGCGCCTGGCTCAGGCTGTCGGTCTCGCCGTAGCTGATGTCCTTGCCCATGAAGCTGTAGGCCGGCAGGGACGCGTACTTCTTGAAACTCTCTTCCAGCAACTGCACCAGCGAGGTGTACTGGCCCACGTCAATGTCGGCCGGGACCCCTTCCGGGTAACTACTGAGCCAAATACGGTCTGTCATGCTTGTCTGTCCTAACTGTGAAGATGTGAAGAACCAAAGTATTCTGCCTTTGAAAGCCTGGCATCAGCACCTTGGGAGAAATTGGTGTTTTCCCCTAGGCCTTCAAGGCAGTCAGCACCTCGTCCAGCATCTTCTTGGCATCGCCAAACAGCATGCGGTTGTTCTCTTTGTAGAACAGCGGGTTGTCCACGCCGGCATAGCCGCTGGCCATGCTGCGCTTCATGACGATGGAGGTCTTGGCCTTCCAGACTTCCAGCACCGGCATGCCGGCGATGGGGCTGGTGGGGTCATCCTGCGCGGCAGGGTTGACGATGTCGTTGGCGCCGATGACCATGGTCACGTCGGTGTTGGGGAAGTCCTCGTTCAACTCGTCCATCTCGAACACGATGTCGTAAGGCACCCTGGCCTCGGCCAGCAGCACATTCATGTGGCCCGGCATGCGGCCCGCCACGGGGTGGATACCAAAGCGCACATTGACGCCCTTTTCGCGCAGGAACTTGGTGATCTCAAACACCGTGTGCTGGGCTTGCGCCACCGCCATGCCGTAGCCCGGCACGATGATCACGCTCTTGGCGTCCTTCAGCAGTTCCGCCGTCTCCAGCGCACTGATC
Organism: Rhodoferax sp.; assembly: GCA_031411175.1. Classification (GTDB taxonomy): domain Bacteria; phylum Pseudomonadota; class Gammaproteobacteria; order Burkholderiales; family Burkholderiaceae_C; genus JANYCG01. Next base: position 18,298 of record JANOAP010000635.1, read on the forward strand.
GGCGCGACTTCGCCCGCGGGGGCCGACACACCGGGGGCGGCG
>JANOAP010000636.1:0-11170 GCA_031411175.1 Rhodoferax sp.
TGTGGGTGACGCCGTGGCCAGCAATTTCAAACTCGTCACGGCGCAGACACCTGCGCTGGCACCGGGTCAGGTGCTGGTGCGCCATCACTACCTCAGCCTGGACCCCTACATGCGCGGCCGCATGAACGATGGCAAGAGCTATGCCACACCCCAGCCGCTGGGTCAGACCATGGGCGGCGGCACGGTCGGTGAAATTGTGGAATCCCAAAGCGACCGGTATGCGGTGGGCGACGAGGTAGTCGGCATGGGTGGCTGGCAGGAATACAGCGTGGTGGACGTCAAGCAACCAGGCGCCTTGAAAAAGGTGGATACGACCCACGTGCCCCTGAGCGCTTACCTTGGGGCGGTCGGCATGCCCGGCGTCACGGCCTGGTATGGCCTCGTGAAAATCTGCGCGCCAAAATCGGGTGAGACCCTGGTGGTCAGTGCGGCCAGCGGTGCCGTAGGCAGTGCATTTGGTGCCTTGTCCAAAGCACGCGGCTGCCTCACGGTCGGCATTGCAGGCGGGCCAGACAAATGCAAATATGTGGTGGAAGAGCTGGGCTTTGACGCCTGCATTGACTACAAGCTGCACAAGGATGCGGCCTCTCTGTCAAAGGCCTTGAAGGAAGCCTGCCCCAACGGCATCGACGGTTATTTTGAAAATGTGGGCGGCATGGTGCTGGATGCCGTGCTGACCCGCATGAACGCCTTCGGCCGCATTGCGGTGTGCGGCATGATCGCTGGCTACGACGGTGCGCCGTTGCCCCTGGCGCAGCCCTCCCTGATCCTGATTAGCCGCCTCAAGGTGGAAGGCTTCATCGTCAGCGAGCACATGGACGTCTGGCCCGAGGCGCTGGCCGAGTTGGGCACCTTGGTGGCCACCGGCAAGCTCAAACCCCGCGAGTCGGTGGCGCAGGGCCTGGAGGCTGCGCCCGAGGCGTTTCTGGGCCTGCTCAAAGGCAAAAACTTCGGCAAGCAATTGATCAAACTGATCTAAAGCGATTGCTGCGCAGCACGGCAGCCAGGAGTCATGATGCAGGCCACCCACGACGTCTTCAACCAGCCTGAGCCGCTGGTCAACTACAACCTGTTCACGTCCAATCGGGCGTTGCAGGATGCGCTGCGGTTCAATGCGCCGTCACTGGATACCAGCGAGCTGTCGGCACTTGGTCAAACTTTGGGCAGTGCCACCATGCAGATGCATGCGCGGCTGGCCAATGTGCACTTGCCTCAGTTGCACAGCCATGACCGGTTCGGGCGGCGCACCGATCAGGTGGAGTTTCATCCGTCGTATCACGCGCTGATGGAGGCAGCCACGGGCGCAGGCCTTCACGGAACCCCGTGGGCCGATGGAGTTGGAGGGCGCTGTGCTGTCTCCCCCCACGTGGCACGCGCTGCGGGCTTCATGATGTTCACAGAGCTGGAGCCTTCCATTCTGTGCCCGATTTCCATGACCTACGCGGTGACACCGGCACTGCGCAGCAATGCCGCCATTTACGCCGATTGGGGTCCCAGGCTCACCAGCCGCGCTTACGACCCGGCCCTCAAAGTCTTTGCCCGGAAACCAGGCGTCACCATGGGCATGGGCATGACCGAAAAGCAGGGCGGTTCGGACGTGCGGGCCAACACAACGCAGGCCACCGCCGACGGCACGGACGCCTGGGGGCAGCGCTTCAGGCTGACAGGTCACAAATGGTTTTTTTCGGCACCCATGTGCGATGCCTTTCTGGTGCTGGCACAAACGCCCGCGGGCTTGAGCTGCTTTTTCATCCCGCGCGTGCTGCCTGATTTTGCGAACCCCACCCATCACAGTTCAAACCCCTTCGACCATAGTTCAAACCCCTTCGGTAGTGGCACGCTGAACAACATCCGCATCCAGCGCCTCAAAGACAAGCTGGGCAACAAGGCCAATGCGAGTTCAGAGGTTGAATTTAATGAGGCTACGGCCTGGCTGGTCGGTGTGGAAGGCCGCGGCATACCGCAGATCCTGGAGATGGGCACGATGACCCGGCTGGACTGTGCCTTGGGCACCAGCGGCCTGATGCGCCAGGCGCTGTGTATTGCGCTTAACCACACCTCGCAACGCCAGGCGTTTGGCAAACGGCTGATCGACCAGCCGCTGATGCGCAATGTGCTGGCTGATCTTGCTATTGAAAGTGAAGCTGCTACAGCCCTTTCCATAAGGCTTTCATGCGCTTTTGACTCTCAAGACCAACCGCACGAGCAGACCATGGCCCGGCTGTTGACGCCGGTCGCCAAGTTCTGGATCTGCAAGCGCGGCAGCCACTTCGCCCAGGAAGCCATGGAATGCCTGGGCGGCAACGGCTATGTGGAGGAGGGGGGCGAAGGCATCATGGCGCGCATCTACCGCGAGATGCCGCTGAACTCGATCTGGGAAGGTGCGGGCAACATCATGGCGCTGGATTTGCTGCGTGCCTTGCGCAAGGCCGATACGGCTGCTGCCCTGGCCACCGAGCTGGCGCCGGCACGCGGTGCCCATGCCGCCCTGGACCGGCTTGCCGCTTCCCTGCCTGTACGGGTTGAAGAAATGGCGTCCGAAGTGGAAGCACGCCGTCTGGCGCAGGACGTGGCTCTGGCCGTGCAGGCTGCCCTGCTTTACCAGACCGCTCCCGCTGCGGTATTCAACGCGTTTTGCGACTCGCGGCTGGGTGGCAATTGGGGACAGGCCTTTGGCACGCTGGGCAGCGACGTCGACTTTGACGCGATCATTGCGCGCGCCATGCCGGATGCGGTTTGACGCATTCACCCGGCGTGAATTGACAACTTAGGCACCGACTGGCGACAAGGAGCACAACATGACCGACATCATTCTTCACCACTACCCGGAATCACCTTTCTCGGAAAAAATCCGGCTGATTCTGGGTTACAAAAAACTGGCCTGGAAATCGGTCATCGTGCCGAAGATCATGCCCAAGCCTGACGTGATTGCGCTCACGGGCGGTTACCGCAAAACACCGGTGATGCAGATTGGCTCGGACATCTACTGCGACACCGCACTGATCTGCGATGTGCTGGAGCACTTGCAACCCGCGCCCACCCTTTACCCGGCGGCGCACAAAGGTCTGGCCCGCATTCTTGCGCAATGGGCTGACGACAAATTGTTCTGGGTGGCCATGGCCCACAATTTTTCGCCCAAGGGCTCCGCGCAATTTTTTGGTGGTGGCCCGCCCGAAAAATGGGGTGCCGTTGCGAAGGTGTTTGGTGATGATCGCACCCAGATGCGCCTGGGTCAGCCACGTCTGGCCGTTGCCGATGCCGATGCGGCGTACAAGAGTTACCTCAGACGCCTGGCGAACATGCTTGAAGGCCAATGCTTCCTGCTGGGCGACGAACCCTGCATTGCCGACTTTGCGGCTTACCATCCCCTGTGGTTCACGCGGACCCAGACCAGCGCAGTGGCCGACATTCTGGATGCCACGCCCGCCGTGCTGGCCTGGATGGATCGCATGGCCGCCATTGGCCAGTGCACGCCCGTCTTGTCAAATGCTATTGACTCAATTGCTGCTTGTGCAAGTTCTACAAGGGCTGCGGGCCTTTTCGGCCATGAATTGTTCCAGGATGAGCATGGCATTGCACTGGGCAGCCGTGTGACTATCCGCAGCGAGAGCTTCGGCCCCGAGCCGACGGAGGGTGAGCTGGTCGCGGCCACCCGCATGCACTACACCCTGCGCCGCACCGATGAGCGCGCGGGCACGGTGCATGTGCACTTCCCCCGCATTGGCTATGTGCTCAAAAAGGCCGACGCCTGAAATGGATGCCTCCCTATCCCGTTTACCCTTTGTGCCACCCTGAACAACCTATCTCATGATCACTGACTTCAAGAATAAAACGGCTGTCCTCACCGGTGCCGGCTCCGGCTTTGGCCTGGAATGCGCACGCATCGGTGCCAGACTGGGCATGAACCTGGTGCTGGCCGATGTGCAGCAAGACGCGCTGGACAAAGCCGCTGCCGAGTTGCTGGCGGCGGGTGCCCCTGTGCTGGCTTTCAAGCTGGATGTGTCCAGTGCCGAACAGTTTGAAGCCTTGGGCCAGGCCACCCAGGCACGCTTTGGGGCCCCCCATTTTGTGTTCAACAACGCGGGCGTTGGGGCGGGCGGTCTGATCTGGGAGAACACGCTGAAGGACTGGAAATGGGTGCTGGGCGTTAACGTGATGGGCGTGGTCCACGGTGTACGCACCTTCACCCCCATGATGCTGGAGGCCGCCAAAAAAGACCCGGCCTACCAAGGCCACATCGTCAACACCGCCAGCATGGCGGGCCTGCTCAACCCGCCCAACATGGGTGTTTACAACGTGAGCAAGCACGCGGTGGTCAGTCTGAGCGAGACGCTGTACCAGGATTTGTCATTGGTTACCGACCAAATCAGTGCCAGTGTGCTGTGCCCCTTCTTTGTGGCAACCGGCATCAACCAGAGCGAGCGCAACCGGCCACAAGGCATGTCAGATGCCAGCCCCAAGCTCACCAAAAGCCAAATGGTGGGCCAGGCCATGACCAGCAAGGCAGTGACCAGCGGCAAGGTGACAGCAGCCGATGTCGCGCAACTCGTGTTTGACGGCATTGCTGCCAATCGCTTCTACATCTACAGCCACCCCAGGGCCATCAAGTCTGTGCAGACCCGCATGGAAGACATCTTGCAGATGCGCAACCCAACTGATCCGTTTGCGGACAAGCCTGAAATTGGCGCGAATTTGCGGCGCGCCTTACGTGCAGAATAAGCTGCAGATCAGGGCGTCAATGGAGGCGTTAACCACTGACCGGTGCCCGCAGTCAGTGCAGGTTTTGCATTTTGGAGTGATCGAAAAGATCGACCTGGGCCAGCTTGTCTTCTGATTTTCCGAGCATGAAAACATACTGCGCCAGTTCTTCATCTTCAATAAAGCTGGCCGAAGAAACCGCATTGAGCAATTTCTCAGGGGGTTGGGGCCGTGCCACCACAAAGCCCTGCACGTAGTCAACGCCAATCTCGACCAGCGTCTGCACCGTTGCGGTGTCTTCAGCCCACTCGGCAATGGTCTTCATGCCGAGGTTTCGCGCCAGGCTCACAATGGCTTCCACGATGGCCACGTTGGCCGGATGCTTGTTCATGTTGACGATGAAGCTGCCATCAATCTTGAGCAGGTCAGCAGTCAATTCCTTCAGGTACGAGAACGAGGTGTAGCCAGCACCAAAGTCATCCAGCGCCACCTTGGCACCGTAGCCGCGAACCTTGTCCACAAACCTGCGGGTGTTGTCCAGGTCGTGCAGGGCCACGCTTTCGGTGATTTCAAGACACAGATGCCCCACCACATGCATGTTGCGCTCCAGCATGCCGTAGACGTCCTGCATGAATTTCTCGTCGTTCAGGGAGGCACCGCTCAGGTTCATGCAGATGAACTTGGTGTGCTTCATCAGCGCGTAGTTTTTGTTAAGCCAGGTCAGCGTGCTGGACAGCACCCAGCGGTCAATGATGCTCATGCGCCCACTGTTTTCGCCGGCCGTGATCAGCCGCTCGGTTGGAATCAGCTTTCCGTTTTCGTCGAGCATGCGCAGCAGCACTTCAAAGTTCAGTGACTCATGGGGTGCCGAGAGCGACATGATGGGTTGCATCACCAGAAACAGGCCTTCGGTGGCCGATGTGTTGGACAGGCGCTCCACCAGCTTGAGCTCGGCCTCATGCAGGTGAAATGCGGTGGCATCCTTCTCATAGACCACCAGGCCATCGCTATGCCCCAGCTTGGCCTCGCGGCAGGCCCGGTCTGCGGCAGACACGGCATCCTTGACCTGCATGCCCGGCCCCACCTCAATCAGGCCCACCGAGCCCCGGACATGGAATGCCCGGTCTCCGACGCGGTAGGGCGCTGTGCCAATGCTGTCCACAATGCCCCGGCAAATCAGGGTGGCCATCGGTATGCGGGTATCGGTCAGCACCAGCACAAACTCGTCACCGCCCACACGTCCAAACTGGACCGCCCCCGAGATCATGTGCGTTACCCGCTGGCAGACCTGCTGCAGGACCTCGTCGCCTGCGTTATGACCGTACAGATCGTTGATCAGCTTGAACCGGTCAAGATCCAGATAGGCCAGTGCCACCGGTTTGCCGTCAGCCAACTGGGCCATGGCGCTGTCCAGCGCCTTTTCAATGCCGCGGCGGTTAAAGACCTTGGTCAGCGGGTCATTGTTGGCCAGAAACAGAAGGTCTTCCGTGGCCCGGGATTTTTCAGTAACGTCTTGCAGTGAGCCTTCAATTTTTTCTCGTGCGAGCGTCGCCTTGACCAGAAAGCGCCGGGCCTCTGTGTTGCCAAGCAGCTTCGATTTGCCCCGGATTTCCAATTCACCATCAGTCTGGGTATGCACCAGTTGGTGCAGTTGCGTCCAGGCTCCTCCACTGAAATACCGTTGCCAGGAACTCCCGCCGTTGATCAGTACGTTGTGCCCCAACATCCTTTGCAAGGCCGGGTTGGCGCTGGTGAACCGACCGCGCATATCCAGCGTGAAAAGGCCAATCGGCATGGCCTCGTAGGTGTGTTCCAGCTCAGCTTGCACCTCAAGGCGTTTCTCGTGCTCTTGACGCATCTGGGCTGCAATGGCCAGAGCGGCCAGCAGGCTGGAAGACAAAGCCGCAGTCACACTGTTCACCGAGCCGATCAGACCTCTGGCACCCAGTGCCGCCGCAATCACTTCATAGAGGCTGGCGATGATGGTGATGCTCACCGAGGCGCTGTACCAGACCGCTACGGACGAGCGTGTCTTAATGAGAATCAGGGTCAGCGAAATCACCATCACCGCGATGCTGGCGGCAGTCGAAATCCAAAAGAACGGCAGAAAATTTTGGTACGGAATAAGCAGGGAAATCAACACCAATGGCAGGCATGTCCACTGAACGATCCGCAGCAACTTCAAAGTGCCGACTTTCTCCAGATCTGAGCTGAAAAGCACCCTGAAGACAGTAACCGACAGCGCGTAATACGCCGACAGGGTCACGGCCCGCATCTTGGGCAGCCAGTCCATCGGTACAGCGTTACCCAGCCACTGCGCATCCCAACCGGCCGAGAGCGACCCCATTCGCAAATTGAACACCAGCCAGGCCGCAAAGAGGACGTAAAGCACACTGCGGTTGATCAGGGCCGTTACCAGTATGAAGACAGCAAGAATAATGATGCCGCCATCGAGCAGGCCCGATTTGCGGTGGAATTCATGCGCCGATATTTGCAGCTCATTGGCAGGCCAGAGGGACACCGAAATTCGGGCAGGGCCTACCGCACGGGTCTGACAAACCACTTGACCTTCACTGAGTGTCGGTTCCAGGGCAAGAGAAAAACCAGCCTTCATGTCGGAGAAACCACCCACCGTTAGTTTGCGGTTGCCCCGTCCCAAAGGGGCAAAAGTCTTTGCGTTCCAGCAGGCAATGTCCATGGCGTGCCGGGACGGGAATTCCACCGCTGCAGCAAGGCCATCTGTCAATTTTGGGATGTCAAAGGAAAACCAGAATGGTGCCTCGGAAAGTTGAGTGTCGTGAAAAGCTGCCGATCGGCTGCCTCGCAATTGCGACATGGCCTGTTCTGGTGTGGCCAAACCGGCTGACGACTGGATGACCTTAAGTTCAAGCTCAAGTGGCTCGTGAATGAGATACTGGGATTTCCAGGCAAACAAAGCGAGTAGCGAAACCAGGCCAATGAGTAGCGGTATTGCGTAGGCCGAAAAGGCAAACAACAGCCGATCAAGCGTCAAATTGATCGGGCTGCCTTGTTTGCCCATGAATCCAGGAGGTTTTGTCGCTGTTGTCATCACGCTACGCGGAAGGCTTGAACCGGGCACTGCAAAGCCGCGTCATTGCATCAGAGGTAGGCGAAAAACCACCCCGGACGCAGAAACAGCGGCAGACCATAGTGTCCCAACGGTTCATGTTTGTCTTTACTTCCCGCTCGAAAAAGCGTTGCGGGAAGTGGACGTTACACCCCCGGGAAGAAATCTACAAGCCGGTTCATCCGTTGACGTTATATAAAAACAACATATAAATCATCAGGTTGCCGCAAAAATATAATGTTTTACTTTTGGACCGACCCCTAAATTGACTCTATTGACGAGTTGACTGTTTCTGTCCGCCGCCGCGATTCCCCCAGAAATTTGGTGAGGACTTGTCACATCGAGAACGTTGTACGGCGCTCGACGCGGGGCGCTTGGTGCATCGGCGAGAAAAAACCCAAGTGCTCGGTGTCAATGATGATGTCGGGATGGTGGGACCGAAAAACGAAGTCGAAAAGCGGATGGCGCGCAGCCGTCCAGCGGGCCTCAGCCGTTTCGACGCACGATGCCATGACACGGTGCGGCAGATTCCCGACGTGTGGCATTGGAATGTAGCCCCGGTCTGGAAACACGTCTTCAAACAAGATGCGCTCATATTGGCGGTCTATCGGAGAGCGACCCGTAATGACCATCCATTCCGCACCGATCTGCTTGCAATAAAGGTAAAACGCCTTGCACATCACCGTGGTGATCAAGCGGCCAAACTTGCCGTCAGTCACACCCAGGCGCGTGGCCTCGGCCAGGCGAAGAGGGCGCAGCCAGTCGGGCAGTTCTACCGACTGTTCCATACAAAGCGGTTTGTACTGGTTTGTCTGAATTCGAATCGTGCCCAGAGGCGAGCCATCAAGCTTGGACTTAGCTAAAAAAACGACGACTCCGGGCTCGGTATCAGATGCCTCCGCCTCCCGCAGGCTCTCGGCGAATTCGGGCACATGACGCGCGTAGGCCGAATGCCGGATACGAACCGCCTTGGCCAGGTCTTCTTCACTTTTCACAATGGACACGGTGAAAGGCAACACCTCTTCGACCTGTCGCCCGGTGCTGGTATCCTTGCCGGTTGCAATCGGCAGCCCGCGACCCAGGCGGCTGATTGATGGAGAGATTTGCTCGTTCATGAGGGTATCCAATTCAGTTATCACCAGTTCGTCTGGATCACGATGCCCTGAACAAGACAGGGTTTGGTGATAACTGTAGTGGGTCGATTCCAAATAGATAAGTCGGCATTTGGCTAGACCGCGCGTAGGAGTTTTTCCTACATGGCAACCGGGATCAGCCACAAGTTGTGGAGACGGCCTGTACTGTGTTTCCGGTGCGGGGGGCAAAAATCACGAGTTTGATTGGGCGCGAATGGCCGGGTGTCATTGGGATGCTGCGCTACGATAGTTTCGGCACTGTTTGCAAGCGGGCGGTGTAGTCGGCGGCGGCAGCGTACTGGAGTACGACAAAAGATCATGCCGAAGGAATTCCCCGCATTTCCCCCATTTTTACCTTTGAGCTGCGGTCATATTCTGTAACCGTCCGTGGGCAGACCCAATGTCGGGCGTACCGGTCAGTTGCGCCACCCATGCTTCAAGGTGGTTGTCCGCCATTTGTTGGGATGTGACCTGGGCGCGGCGGCCCGTTCACGGTTCGGATAAAGCCCGCCATAACGGGCCTAGAGAGGGCTAGAGCGGGCGCTCAAAAACGTAGTGACCGTTTCCATATATTTCGCCCTCGAGAGGGCCGAACATCACACTCTTGGCAAAGGTGAAATAGTCATTCCAGTAGCGCACACCGTCCACGCTCAGCACGTGGGGATACAGCTGGTCCATGTTTTCCCAATACAGTCGATGCCATTCATCTAGCGTTCTGAGATAGTTGGTTCCGTTGATGTACCACCGGTTCACAAGCTGCATTTTTCCTGCAGCCTGCGGCAAAATGTCATATGGCCAGACACGCCCACCGGGGAAATATCGGCCAATGAGGGTGTTGTCCGAGTTCATAAACTCGGGGAAGGCCGGCTTGGAAACAATCAAATGCACAAAGAACCGACCGCCTGGACGCAAAACGTCATGCACCTTCTGAAATGCAGTTGTCAAATTTGCCATGTGCTCAAACACGCCAAAGGCAAAAACCATGTCAAACGGCTTCGAGCCCATTTCCAGCTCTGTCATCCCTTCCAACGTGTTCAGAACCATCTTGATACGGTCTTCGGGCAATACATGGTCTGGATTGGCCATGCATTGTTTCATGTACTCAACGTGCACCTGGCTGGGCGTAAGGCTTACCACTTCCAAGTCAGGATAGCGTTCAAAGAGCCAGGTCTCCAGGGCCCCGAAGCCGCATCCGATGTTCAATATTCTCTCGTTGCCTTTGAGCCCAATGCGTTGCGCCGCCAGCTCAAACTTGGCTGCCTGCGCGTCTTCCAGCGATGCCTCGCTTGCACGAACGCTAGCAGGGTCACTGCCGTACCATGCCATGGTGTATGCCATGTACCGCCGTTCCAGAAAGCTCTCGAACAGGACGGGCGTTTCGTTGTAGTGCTCGTCAAGAAGTTGGGCCGTCTTTTCTGCCATTATTCCTGCGTCATTGACCTGCTGAAGCACCTCGGCAACCCCGCTGCCCGCCTCCAGCTTGCGATATTCACGCGAGAAATAGCGTGTCAAATTTCGCTCGCGACGGACCAATTTATCAGACCCCCAAGCATCGACGCCCAGCTCAGCTAATTTTGTTTTTGTATCCGACGTCGTAACGCGGCTCTGAGGTAGGCCCAGCCCGTCGGTCAGGTTAATCGACTGCTCAAGACTCACCGGCTTGAAATGGTTGATTTGTACGAGGACCGTGTCAGGGGGCGAACCATCCAGCTTGGACTGGGCCAAGGGCACCACAACGCCGGGTTTTGTATCAGATGGCTGCGGGTATTTCAGCGTCTCGCCAAATGCGGGCACATGGCGGGCGTAAGCCGAATGCCGGACGTAAACGGCCTTGTCCTGCTCTTCCTGTGTTGTGTCCACAGAAACGGTGAACGGCATGGTCTCTTCATCCATGGCGGGCCAGACACTGGATCCCAGGCCGGATTGCGGAGGCATGGCCCTGCCAAAACGGCCGACTGGTGGATTGATTGCGGGCGTGATTTGCTCGTTCATATGGGTACCCAATTCAGTAAACACCAGATCCTGTGGATCAAAGCACCCTGGACAAAACAGGGCTTGGTCATGACTGTATTAGGTCGGTTCCAATAAGATAAGTCGGCGTTCGGCTCGACAGCATGTAGGAATTTTTCCTACATATGGACCTTGAGCGGGGCGTCACCTACTTCAGGCTGATACTGGGACCAGAGGGACTTCGGTGTCCTGCCAGCGGTTCCGGATGACGAGCAGCTCTGGCAGGATCTCAATGAAAACA
>JANOAP010000637.1:0-15678 GCA_031411175.1 Rhodoferax sp.
GTTCTTGCCTTCACCGGCCTTGCCCATGCCAAAACCCTTGACGGTTTTGATCAGCAACACCGTGGGCTGGCCCACATGGTTGACGGCCTTGTGGAAAGCGGCGTAGACCTTTTTGGAGTCGTGTCCGCCCCGGCGCAGTTCAAAGATTTCTTCGTCGCTCATCTTGGCGACCATCTCCAGCGTGCGGGGGTCTTTGCCAAAAAAATGCTTACGCACGTAGGCACCGTCGTTGGCCTTCATGGCCTGGTAGTCGCCGTCCAGCGTGTCCATCATGACCTTGCGCAATGCGCCTTCCTTGTCACGTGCCAGCAATGGGTCCCAGCCCGAGCCCCAGAGCAGCTTGATGACGTTCCAACCGGCGCCACGGAACTCGCCTTCAAGCTCCTGAATGATCTTGCCGTTGCCACGCACCGGGCCGTCCAGACGTTGCAAGTTGCAATTGATGACAAACACCAGGTTGTCCAGCTTCTCGCGGGCCGCCAGGCCGATGGCACCTAAAGACTCGACCTCGTCCATTTCGCCGTCGCCACAGAATACCCAGACCTTGCGGTTTTCAGTGTTGGCGATGCCACGGGCGTGCAGGTACTTCAGAAATCGCGCCTGGTAGATCGCCATCAGCGGGCCAAGACCCATGGACACCGTAGGGAACTGCCAGAACTCGGGCATCAGTTTGGGGTGCGGGTAACTGGAGAGGCCTTTGCCGTCCACTTCCTGGCGGAAGTTGAGCAGTTGCTCTTCGGTCAAACGGCCTTCGAGGTCAGCGCGCGCATAAACACCGGGGGACACATGGCCCTGGATGTAGAGGCAATCACCGCCATGCTCTTTGCCGGGCTCAGCGCTCTCGGCATGCCAGAAATGATTGAAACCGGCCCCAAACAGGCTGGCCAGCGAGGCAAACGAGCCAATGTGGCCGCCCAGGTCACCGCCATCAATGGGGTGATGGCGGTTGGCCTTGACGACCATGGCCATGGCGTTCCAGCGCATGTAGGCGCGCAGGCGTTCTTCAATTTCGAGGTTGCCGGGGGAGCGCTCCTCCTGGTCGGCCTCGATGGTGTTGACATAACCCGTGGTGGCCGAAAAAGGCATGTCAATGCTTTTCTCGCGGGCATGCTCAAGCAGTTGCTCCAGCAAAAAGTGAGCGCGTTCTGGGCCTTCGGCCTCGATCACGGCGGACAGGGCGTCCATCCATTCACGAGTCTCCAGCGAGTCACTGTCGTTGGCGGCGGAGCCAAAAAGGCTTTGGGGAATTGCAGACATAAGGTCTCCTCGTTGTTTCTGCGTAATTTAGTACGTTTGGTACCGTATCTCTATTTTTCCACAAATTATTTAAAATTTCAAGTGGTGCTTTATAAAACCATATTATGAAATTTCAAAAATGTCTCTGGCTGGCTGATAGGTCGACATCACACCCTTTGCAGATGCTTTGATGCGGGAATGCGGCGCAAAGGCATCTTCCGGGCAACGCTACCCTACACTCGGGTCATGTCTGGCCAATCGCCCTTGCCGCTTGTAGTCGATCTGGCCTTGCCGGGCGTAAGGACACGGGTTAGGCAGTGGTGGAGAAAACTCAGCCCCCACGGGCAAGACCGGTTCTCTGTGCTGGCCCCGCTGGCGGCCGTGGTCCTTTTTTTGGCGGCCATTGTGGCGGCCTTTGGCTACCTGCGGTTTGAAGAAATTGACCGCGAACAAGAGGCCGTCAAACGCGATGTGGAATACACCCAGCAGCGCCTGCGCTTGCGCCTGCTGGAGCGGCAGGAGCAGTTGATGCGGCTGGCGCGGGACGTGTCCAACCGCGAGCTCGATGCGGACGAGTTTCAAAGCCGCGCCGAGTCGCTCGTCAACCAGTACCCCGAGCTGGAATCCCTGAGCTGGATTGACGACCGGCGACGCATCAAGTCGAGTTTCGGCACGGCCAGCCTGTCAGCCAGCCAGCTCAGGGAGGTGGGCGACGTCCTGCGTGCGGGTGAAACCGACAGCAATTTCGGGCTGGCCCGTGACTTGCGCCAGCCGGTTTATTTTCAACGTACAGCCACCGAAACGCCGGCGTTTTTACAGTTGCACATTCCGCTGACCGACCGCACCCGGTTTGCCGGCGTGGTGCTGGCCGAATATTCGGTGGACGGGCTGTACCGTTATGGCGTGCCGGCCGAAGTCTCAGCCCGGTATGCCGTATCGCTGGTCGATGCCAGGGGTGCGCGCCTGGCCGGTATCGCCATCCCGGCGCGAAACCCGGCCACCACGCTGTTGCCCTGGGCCACGCCGATCAACGCCTATGAAGTGCCGGTATCCCCGGTGGGCAACGGGCTGGTCATCCGCGCGCAGACCTACCGCACCTCGCTGGGCGTGATCGGCAGCGGGCTGTTCTGGCTGGTGATTGCATTGAGTGGCATGACCGCCTGGATGCTGATTGGCAACTGGAAGCACATGCGCCGCCGCATGCAGACGCAGCAAGCGCTGGTGTCTGAAACAAACTTCCGCCGCGCCATGGAAAACTCCATGCTGACCGGCATGCGCGCCATGGACCTGCAGGGCCGCATCACCTATGTAAACGCCGCGTTCTGCCAGATGACGGGCTGGAGCGAGGCTGAACTGGTCGGGCGCACTGCCCCCTTCCCGTATTGGCCCGAAGCCGATCGTGACACGCTCACGTCGCGGCTGGACGATGAGCTCAATGGCAGGACCCCGCTGGGCGGCATTCAGGTGCGGGTGCAGCGGCGCGAAGGCGGCCTGTTTGATGCGCGGCTGTATGTGTCACCGCTGATCGACTCGCGGGGTGCGCAAACCGGCTGGATGACCTCGATGACCGACATCACCGAGCCCAACCGCATTCGCGAGCAATTGTCGGCATCGTATGAGCGCTTCACCACCGTGCTGGAAGCGCTGGACGCGTCCATCTCGGTCGGCCCTCTGGGAGGCGATGAGCTGTTGTTTGCCAACAAGCTTTACCGCCTGTGGTTTGGCGTGCAGGCGAGTGGGCATCTGCAACTCGTCGCGCAAGCGGGCATGCCCCCCAAGCCACCCAACGACGAGGCGCTCGACAATGTGGATTCTTATGCCGGATTGCCCGCCAGCGCGATTTCCGACACGGAAACCGAAAGTGCCGAGATCTACCTCGACACCCTGGGCAAGTGGATCGAGGTGCGCACCCGCTACTTGAGCTGGGTGGATGGCCGCCTGGCACAGATGGTGATTGCCACCGACATCACCGCGCGCCGTCTCGCTGAGGAGCAGTCCGCTGCGCAGGCTGAAAGATCGCAGAACGCCAGCCGCCTGATCACCATGGGCGAGATGGCCTCCAGCGTGGCGCACGAACTCAACCAGCCGCTGACCGCCATCAACAACTATTGCAACGGCATGGTTTCGCGCATCAAGAGCAATCAGATCACCGAAGAAGACCTGCTGGGTGCCCTGGAGAAAACCGCGAAACAGGCGCAGCGTGCGGGACAAATCATCCAGCGCATCCGCTCCTTCGTGAAACGCAGCGAACCCAACCGCACGCCCTCAGAGGTCGCCTCGATGGTAAGTGAAGCGGTGGAGTTGGCCGACATCGAGGTGCGCCGCCGCAATGTGCGCCTCACCCACTACGTGGCCCCGCGGCTGCCCGCCTTGCTGGTGGATCCGATCCTGATTGAGCAGGTGCTGGTCAACCTGCTCAAAAACGGCGCCGAGTCGGTTGACGCCGCGCAGCGCCCAACCGCGCGGCGTACCGTGGTCTTGCGTGTGGTCCCCAAGAAGGTGAGCGACAAACCGGTGATCGAGTTTTCTGTGCTGGACTCTGGCAAAGGCCTGGCCCCGGAGGTGATGGAGCGCTTGTACGAAGCCTTCTTCTCCACCAAGGTGGACGGCATGGGAATTGGCCTGTCTTTGTGCCGCTCCATCGTCGAATCCCACCAGGGCAGGATGAAGGCGGAGAACATCTACAATGGCGCCGACGTGACGGGCTGCTGCTTCTCGTTCTGGATCCCCATGACTGAGCCGTTATCCGCACCTGTGACAACCCAGCGAAAACAATCGAGGACCCTCGGGTAATTGAATGAGCTTGATACCAAAAAAAGGCACGGTCTATGTCGTCGACGATGACGAAGCAGTGCGCGACTCGTTGCAATGGCTGCTTGAGGGCAAGGACTACCGGGTGCGCTGTTTTGACTCGGCTGAGTCTTTCCTGAGCCGCTACGACGCGCGTGAGGTGGCCTGCCTGATCGTGGACATCCGCATGGGCGGCATGACTGGCCTTGACTTGCAAACCCGCCTGATCGAAGCTCGCTCCCCCCTGCCCATCGTCTTCATCACCGGCCACGGCGATGTGCCCATGGCTGTAGACACCATGAAAAAGGGCGCGATGGATTTCATTCAGAAGCCGTTCAAGGAAGACCAACTGGTCGGCCTGGTGGAGCGCATGTTGGAACATGCCAAAGGCACTTTCACCGAACACCAGCATGCCGCCAGCCGCGATGCCCTGCTGTCCAAGCTCACGCTGCGCGAATCCCAGGTGCTTGAACGCATCGTGGCGGGCCGGCTGAACAAACAGATCGCCGATGACCTGGGCATCAGCATCAAGACGGTGGAAGCGCACCGCGCCAACATCATGGAAAAACTCAACGCCAATACGGTGGCCGATTTGCTCAAAATCGCCCTGGGCCAAAACGGCGTGAAGGCCTGAACCCATCAGAGCTTCAAAATATGTAGCACACCACGCCCGCCCCATGAGGACCAGCGGGCGTTTTTACTTGCGGGATTGAATTCATGTCGAATGAAAAATACGGGCAGCTCATTGATGGCATTGCCCTCTCTACACGCCTTCGCGCCGAGGTGGCCACGCGCGCGCAGGCGCTGACGGCCGCCGAAGCAACCCCGGGCCTGGCGGTGATTCTGGTCGGCGATGACCCGGCCAGTGCGGTGTATGTGCGCAACAAGGTGAAGGCCTGCGCCGACACGGGTGTGCACTCGGTCTTCGAAAAATACGAGGCCACGCTGCCGGAGGCGGACCTGCTGGCCTGCATCGCCTCACTCAATGCAGACCCGGCCATCCATGGCATTCTGGTCCAGATGCCCCTGCCCAAACACATCAACCCGCACAAGGTCATTGAAGCCATTT
This sequence comes from Rhodoferax sp., assembly GCA_031411175.1. Taxonomy (GTDB): domain Bacteria; phylum Pseudomonadota; class Gammaproteobacteria; order Burkholderiales; family Burkholderiaceae_C; genus JANYCG01. The sequence goes on from JANOAP010000637.1 coordinate 5,096, forward strand.
CAACCGCCAAGGACGTGGATGGTTATGCCACCTTAAGCGCGGGTGAATTGATGACTGGCCAACCCGGCTTTCGGCCCTGCACGCCCTACGGCTGCATGAAACTGATAGAGAGCACCGGCATCAACTTGGCTGGCAAGCACGCCGTGGTGATAGGGCGCAGCAACACCGTGGGCAAGCCGATGGCCCTGCTGCTGCTTCAAGCCAACGCCACCGTGACCGTCTGCCATAGCGCCACCGCCGACATGGGGCACCACACCCGGCAAGCCGACGTGATCGTGGCGGCTGTGGGCAAGCGCAATGTGTTGACGGCCGACATGGTCAAGCCCGGTGCTATCGTGATCGACGTGGGCATGAACCGCAACGACCTGGGCAAGCTGTGTGGCGACGTGGACTTTGCGGGCGTGAAAGAGGTCGCCAGCCACATTACCCCGGTACCGGGTGGGGTTGGCCCCATGACCATCACAATGCTTTTGGTCAATACCATCGAGTCTGCCGAGCGCAGCCTGGCCACTCGCACTTGAATCAGCACCGATTGCCGCAAAATAAACGCCATGAACAATTCCGCCCTCGCCAATCCCCTTCTCGATTTTTCTGACCACCCCCTGTTTGATGCCATCCAGCCGGGGCAGGTTGTGCCCGCCGTCGACGCCCTGTTGGGCCAGGCCAATACCGCCCTGAATGCCGTGACCCAACCCGATTTTCCTGCACGGTGGACCGATATCGCAGCGGTGCTGGATGTCGCCACTGAAAAACTGGGCCGGGCCTGGGGTGCCGTCAGCCACCTCAACAGCGTGGCTGATACGCCGGAGCTCCGTGCCGCGTACAACGAGGCCCTGCCCAAGGTCACCGAATTTTTCACCCGGCTGGGTGCTGACGAGCGGCTTTATGCCAAATACAAGGCGATTGACGTCGCGTCGCTCAACGCCGAGCAGCTTCAAGCCCACAAAAATGCAGTGCGCAACTTTGTACTGGGTGGTGCCGAGCTCACCGGCGTAGCGCGCGAGCGCTTTGCCGCCATCCAGGAGAAGCAGGCGGAGCTAAGCCAGAAGTTCAGCGAGAACGCGCTGGACGCCACAGACGCGTATGCGTATTACGCCACCTTTGACGAGCTGGATGGCGTGCCGGACGACGTGAAGCAGACCGCCCTGACTGCCGCCAAGACGGAGAGCAAAGACGGCTACAAACTCACGCTGAAGATGCCCTGCTACCTGCCGGTGATGCAGTTCGCACGCAGCAGTGCCCTGCGTGAAAAGCTCTACCGCGCTTATGTCACGCGGGCATCCGATCAGGCGTCGCCTGAAGGCATCAAGTTTGACAATTCAGGCTTGATCCGCGAGATGCTGGAGTTGCGGCTTGAAGAGGCCAAACTGCTGGGCTACGCCAATTTTGGCGAGCTGTCCCTGGTGCCCAAAATGGCCAATTCGCCCGCCCAGGTCATCACCTTCTTGCGCGACCTGGCACACAAGGCGCGCCCGTTTGCCGAAAAAGACCTGGCCGATCTGCGTGAGTTTGCCGCCAGCCAACTGAACCTGGCCAACCCGCAAGCCTGGGACTGGCCTTACATCGGCGAAAAGCTCAAGGAAGCGCGCTACGCCTTCAGCGAACAGGAGGTCAAGCAGTATTTCACGGCACCCAAGGTGCTGGCAGGGCTGTTCAAGATCATTGAGACCCTGTTTGACGTGTCCATCCGCCGCGACAGCGCCCCGGTCTGGAATGCGGGAGTTGAGTTCTACCGCATTGAGCGTGGGCCGGAACTGGTCGGCCAGTTTTATCTGGACCCAACGGCCCGCACCGGCAAACGCGGCGGTGCCTGGATGGATGACGTGCGCACGCGCTGGCTGCGCCCTGACAACCAGCAGTTGCAGACGCCGGTAGCCCACCTGGTATGTAATTTTGCCGATGGCGTAGAGACGGATGGCGTCAAAAAACCAGCCTTGCTGACCCATGACGACGTGACCACGCTGTTTCATGAGTTCGGACACGGCCTGCACCACATGCTTACCCGCGTCAACGAGCGCGATGTGTCCGGCATCAGCGGTGTGGAATGGGACGCAGTGGAGCTGCCCAGCCAGTTCATGGAGAACTTCTGCTGGGAGTGGGACGTGCTCAAGCACATGACCGCGCACGTGGATACCGGCGCGCCGCTGCCACGCGAGCTCTTCGACAAAATAATGGCCGCCAAAAACTTCCAGAGCGGTATGCAGACCCTGCGGCAGATCGAGTTCTCGCTGTTTGACATGCTGCTGCACACGGCGCACAACCCGTCTGATGACATCATGCCGCTGTTAAACCAGGTGCGCGCCGAGGTTGCGGTGATCCAGCCGCCGGCCTGGAGCCGCGCCGCCCATACCTTCAGTCATATTTTTGCGGGCGGCTATGCTGCGGGGTATTACAGTTACAAATGGGCGGAAGTGCTCAGCGCCGATGCCTACGCTGCATTTGAGGAAACGGCGGGTAAGGACGGTTTGCCAAATGTTGAAACCGGTAGAAAATACAGGCAGGCCATTTTGGAAGCGGGCGGCAGCCGCCCAGCCATGGAATCATTCAAGGCCTTCCGCGGACGCGAGCCCAGCCTGGACGCGCTGTTGAGACATCAGGGTATGACAGCATCCACTTGAAGACGGAGGACAGTAACGATGAAACAGACGATACACCGCAAGATACTGGGCACTGCGCTGGCAGCCGTCGCCTTGATAGCGACCATGGCACCCCTGGGTGGCCACGCCCAAACCGTTTACCGCATCGTAGGCCCGGACGGCAAGATCACGTTTTCCGACAAGCCGCCGCTCTCGGGCGACAAGGTCACGGCCACCGGTAGCAACGGCAAGCCGCTGGAGCTCAGCGGTGCCGCCATGCCGTTTGAACTGCGTCAGATCGCCAACCGTTTCCCGGTCACGCTGTATACCGCCACCAACTGCGCGCCTTGCGGATCGGGCCGCGCTTTGCTCAGCGGGCGTGGTGTGCCGTTCACCGAGCGCACCGTCAACACGGGCGAAGACAGCGAAGCTCTGCAGCGCCTCAGTGGCGAAAACACGCTGCCGTTCCTGACCATTGGCGGCCAAAAAATCAAGGGGTTTTCTGACACGGAATGGACCCAGTTTCTGGACGCTGCGGGCTACCCATCAAGCTCTAGATTACCGGCCAGCTACCGCAGTCCGCCAGCGACACCGTTGGTTGCGGTTCAGAAGCCAGCCGCCCCCGTGGCCCCAGTGACAGTGACTGACCCGAATGCGACGGCCAGGGCCCCCGCACCTGCACCCGCTGCCGACAATACGTCCAACCCGGCCGGCATCCGGTTTTAGTGAGTTACTGGAATTTCAGGGTTTTGACGCCTGTGGTCGTGCCCAGCAAGCACACCTGGGCGCGCTGATGGGCAAAAACGCCCACCGTGACCACACCGGGCCACTGGCTCACGGTTGATTCAAACGCCAGGGGGTCTGCAATCTGCAAGCCCGAGACATCGATGATGTGCTGGCCGTTGTCTGTGACCAGCGGCTGCCCGTCTTTCAGGCGAACCTGGGCCTGCCCCCCCATGCGGGCGAACTGCCGGATCACCCGCTTGGTCGCCATCGGAATAACCTCCACCGGCAGCGGGAACTTGCCCAATGTTTTGACCAGTTTGGAGTCATCGGCAATGCACACAAAACTGCGCGATTGAGCCGCCACGATCTTCTCGCGGGTCAGGGCCGCGCCACCCCCTTTGACCATGTTGCCCGCACCATCGATTTCGTCGGCCCCGTCGACATAGACCGCCAACTCATCCACGTCATTCGCATCAAACACGGCGATGCCCAGAGCCTTGAGCCGCTGCGTGCTGGCCTCCGAGCTGGAGACCGCGCCCTTGATCTGGTCCTTGATGGTGGCCAAAGCGTCAATGAACTTGTTGACCGTCGAGCCGGTGCCAACTCCCACAATTTCGCCCGGCACCACGTATTGGAGCGCAGCCTGGCCCACCAGCGCCTTGAGTTCATCTTGGTTCATTTGCGACAATCGGTAAAACCTGAATTATCCAATGTCACTTCTTCCCTACGCCCTTGCCCGCCCCTTTTTATTTGGCCTTGACCCCGAAGTCGCCCATGAACTCACCCTGCATGGCCTGGCCAAGGTGCAGGGCACGCCGCTGGAATGGGCGTACTGCAATGCGCGGGTGGATGACCCTGTCACGCTGGCGGGCCTGACCTTTCCCAACCGGGTGGGCCTGGCAGCTGGTCTGGACAAGAACGCACGCTGCATTGACGGCCTGGCAGCGATGGGGTTCGGCTTCATTGAGGTTGGCACAGTGACGCCTTTGGCGCAAAGCGGCAACCCCAAGCCACGCATGTTTCGGCTGCCCACTGGCCATGCGCTCATCAACCGACTGGGCTTCAATAACGACGGGCTGGACGCTTTCATTGCCAATGTGCAGCGCTCGTCTCTACGCAAGCAAAAAAAATCGCCCATGCTGCTGGGCCTGAACATTGGCAAGAACGCAGCCACGCCCATAGAGCGCGCCACCGACGACTACCTGATTGGCCTCGAAGGCGTCTATCCTCATGCGGACTACGTCACCGTCAATATCTCCAGCCCGAATACAAAGAATCTGCGCGCGCTGCAAAGCGATGAAGCGCTGGACGCGCTGCTGGGGGCCATTGCCGCCCGACGCGAAGTGCTTGCCAGGCGGCACGGCAAACGCATACCCATCTTCGTGAAAATTGCGCCTGATCTGGACGAGGCGCAGATTGAGGTGATCGCTGCCACGCTGAAGCGCTATGGCATGGATGGCAAGGGCCAGCCGAACGACGCGTTTGGCGTTGTGGCCACCAACACCACCCTGAGCCGCGATGCCGTCAAGGGCATGGCCCATGCTGAAGAAGCAGGCGGCCTCAGTGGCGCACCGGTGCTGACCATGAGCAACCGTGTCATCACACAACTGCGCGCTGCGCTGGGTAAAAATTTCCCCATCATCGGCGTGGGCGGCATCATGAGTGCGGCCGATGCCGTGAGCAAGATCAAGGCTGGGGCCGATGTGGTGCAGATCTACACCGGGCTGATCTACAAGGGGCCTGGTTTGGTCAAATCAGCCGCAATTGCCATAAAAAAACAACCAAAATAGCCGCTAGACCCCGTAAAACGGCCTTGGATAGCTACATTTTTAGTAGCTATCCAATATCACTCACATCAACGGCATGGGAATGGATTGGCCGGATTCCGCCCGGTTGACCGTCAGCTTTTGCAACCAGCGGTCACGCCAGGCCACAAACTCGGTTGCGGGCAGGGGCTTGCTCATGAAATAACCCTGGGCTACATCGCAACGCAGCTCCTTCAGGCGGTTGTAGATGATGGCGTTCTCGACACCCTCGGCCACCACGCTCAACCCCAGGTTGTGCGCCAGGTCGATGGTGGAGCGCACGATCTTGGCGTCGTCCTCGTCCTTCTCCATCGCCATCACGAATGACTTGTCAATCTTGAGCTCGTCCACCGGCAAGCGCTTGAGGTAGGCCAGTGACGAATACCCGGTGCCAAAGTCGTCAATCGACAGCTTGAAGCCACGCTCATGCAGCCGGTTCAGGGTGTTCTCGGCGCGCTGCGGGTCGTCCATGATGGCGCTCTCGGTGATCTCCAGGCAGAAGGCGTCAGCAGGCACATCATGGACCGCCAGCAGGGCGTCCAGGCGCTGGGGGAAATCCAGGTCCAGCAAATCACGCGTGGAGAGGTTGATGGCAATGCGCAAGGGTTGCAAATCAGTTTGCAAATCGCGCCACAGGCTCGCCGCTTCGGCAAACATCCACAGGGTTAACTGCCGCACAAAACCGGTCTGCTCGGCAAAGGGAATGAATTCCATGGGGGGCACCAGCCCACGCTCGGGGTGCTGCCAGCGCACCAGTGCCTCTGCGGCAGTGACCTCAGAGTGCCTCAAGTCAATTTTGGGTTGCAGGTACAGGCGCAGTTCACCATGCTCCACGGCATGGCGCAGTTCGGTGAGCAAAGACAGCGTCTGCGTACTGCCTGAGTCAAGCGCCGGGTCATACAACTGCACCACCGTGGTCTTGCTCTTGGCCGCGTACATGGCGACTTCGGCGCGGCTGAGCAGCGTGTCAGCGTCCATCGCATGCACCGGCCAGCAAGCAATGCCAATGCCTGCGCTCAGGTCAACGGTCTGGTCTTCAAATGCCAGCGGTTCCTCAAAGGACTTGGCAATGCGCTCGGCCACCGCAATGGCACCCTGTGCATCGCTTTGGGTGAGCAGCACGGCGAACTCGTCCCCACCCAGGCGCGCCACCATGTCGTCGGTGCGGATGTCCTGCATGGCCAGACGGTTGGCCACGGCACCCAGCAGGCGGTCACCAAACGAATACCCCAGCACGTCGTTGACGTGCTTGAAGCGGTCCAGATCCAGCATCACCACGGCCAGCAGGCCCTGATTCAGGTCAGACGGCACGCCATGACTTTCAATGGCCTGCTGCACCGCTTCACGGAACCGCGCGCGGTTGGGCAAGCCCGTAAGCCGGTCCCAGTAGGCAAGCTGGCGTATCTCGGCTTGCTGCGCTCCAATGTTGATGCGCATGTGGTCAAAGGCGTTGGCCAGGCCGCCAATTTCATCCTTGCGCTCGGTGTGCTCCATGGGCGTGTCGTACTCGCCGCGCCCCAGCCGCTCGGTGGCACCGACCAGTGAGCGAAGCGGCGTGGTCACACGGCGTGCTGCAAAAATGCTGCCCACGCCAAACAGCACCACGCCCAAGGCTGTGATCCAGGCCAATGCCACCTGCGCCTGGCGAAACGGAGCCACCACCTCGTCAAAAGAACGGAGCAAGAGCGTATTGACCTCCCCCGATCCTGCATCCAGCTTCACGTTGCGCGCCACCAGCGTGGCACCATTAGCGTCCAGTTCGGTGACGTCGCCACGGCTGTCCTGCAATGTCTTCAGGGCATCGCCCGAGAGCGTGCTGAGCACAATGTGGGGCGGCGCGCCAGCCGTTCGACTGATGAGCGCAAGATGCATGTCAGACAGCGCACGCATGTCATCGGCCAGGCCCTGCCCAATGGGAAAACCCATCAACACCCAGCCGATGACGACGGGGGCTTTCATGGGCACCATGACGAACTGGTAGGGAACCTTGCTCACCAGCGCAATCTGGCTACCCTGAAGATTTCGCGACAGTGGTGCCACCATCTGCTTCAGCAATGGCGTCAGGGCAACCGGGTCTTGGCCCTCCCCCACGGCACGCAGGTCCAGCCCCGTGTCGATCAGGGCCGTCACCGTGGCACCAATGCGCGCACCGTGGTTCTCCAGTGCCGAGCGGATGGTGTCCAGATCGCCGGAGCTGACTGCCGAGCGAAAGCCAAAATCAGCCGCCAACAGTGCAGCGCCCTGGCTCAGCTTCTGGGCATTCTGGTCCAGCAGGCGGCGCCACACGCGTTCGCCCACCAGCAACTCCTGCGCTATCTGCCGCCGTGCACTCTGGTCAATGCTGATGCGCACCACGCTGAACACCGCCGCCTGCACAAGCAACAACAATGCCAGTGACAGCGCCACGATACGTGATGACAACCCCCAACCCTCCGTGTGGAGCCCCAGTTTCATGGGGTGAGGCCTGCCATGCGGACTGACACCGATGCGTCGATGGCACCCACTGTCAACGGCTGGTCAAGCGGTACTGCACCCACCGCCATGGCCGGGTGCCACACCCTCAGGCGGTAGCTGCCGACTGGCACGTTGAGCAGGACCACGCTGCCCGCTGCCGCACTGCGACCGTAGTAAGGTGTTTCCACCACCACGACCCAGGCCGCCATGTTGTCATGAATATTGCAGCCCAGCACCGCAATACCGCTCTTGTCAAAAACGACAGGCGCAGCGGCCGTGCCGATGTAGAGCTTGAGCTCGAAATTCTTGATGAGTGAAAACGAATAAACGTGATGGCGGACCGTGTCGCGATTGGGGAACTGCACGGAGGTGCCCACGGGAACCACCAGCACCTTGGGGCTGAATTGTTTGCCGATCTGGGCCAACTCTGCACCCGCAACAGGTTTGGCTGCGGCGCGCGCTTCGCGGGATTCAAGGTAGGCCACCGCATCAGGCAGCGGCTTGCCGGAACCATCCAGCACCTGCACCTGCACGGTGGCCGCCCAAGCGGACACACCCGTCAAAGCGGTCATCAGCGTCAACAGGGCTGATGTGCAGATCGTCAGCAGACAAAAAGTTTTTTTCAAGGCGCTCCTGCCGGGTTCATGTGTGAATTGACAGTTTAACCATGCGTGTGGTTCCCCAAGGGTGGGCTTTTACGGGGTTTCGAGCAAAGAAACCACATGGTCACCGATGGCCAGTGAGCTGGTCAGCCCCGGCGACTCAATGCCAAACAGGTTCACCAGCCCGGCCACGCCATGGTCAGCGGGGCCTTGAATCATGAAGTCTCGCGCAACCTCGTGCGGCGCATTGATTTTGGGCCGGATGCCGGCGTACCCCGGATTGAGCGCGCCGTCTTTCAGGGCAGGCCAATACTTGCGCACCTCGGCATAAAAGGCATCGCCACGGGCCGGGTCCACCACCAGATCGTCCGCAGACTCAACCCATTGCACGTCAGGCCCAAATTTGGCCTGGCCCCCCAGATCCACCGTGAGGTGTACGCCCAGCCCGGCAGCCTCGGGCACCGGGTAAATCAGGCGGCTGAACGGGGATCGGCCCGCCAATGTGAAATAGTTGCCTTTGGCAAAATAGGCCGGGGGTATGAGGGCCGGGTCAAGCCCCGCAAAGCGCCTGGCCAGCGCCACAGCATTCAAGCCTGCCGCGTTGACAACGGTTTTGGCCTGCAATTGCGTTCCGTCATTTGCTATTAATTTTATAGCTGACTGTACCCATTCTGCATGGGCTAAGCTGGCATTGAGCACGACAAGCCCACCGGCATTCTCCAGATCACCCTGCAGGGCCAGCATGAGGGCATGGCTGTCCACAATGCCGGTGCTGGGCGAGTGCACAGCCGCTACGCAGCTCAAGTGGGGCTCCAACGTCAGGGCTTCTTCCCGGCTGAGCAGCACCAGGTCGCTCACGCCATTGGCGGCAGCTTTGGCGATGATGCCTGCAAGCTGCGCGACCTGGGCCTCAGACGTGGCCACAATGAGCTTGCCGCAGCGTCTGTGGCCTATGCCGCGTTCTGCACAGTAGTCGTAGAGCAGCGCCTTGCCCTGCACACACAAGCGGGCCTTAAGCGAGCCAGCTGGGTAATAGATGCCCGCGTGAATGACCTCGCTGTTGCGCGAGCTGGTGCCTGTGCCAATCGCATCAGCAGCCTCCAGCACCATGACGTCGCGGCCAGAGAGCGCCAATGCACGGGCCACGGCCAGCCCGACAACGCCCGCGCCGATGACTACGCAATCTACCTGGTCCATGGTCTGGGCACCATCCGGTTGAACACACGCATCACAAAGCGCGCGGGTCTGTTTGCAGTAGCAGGGAAATGAGTGACCGAAGGCTGGTTTGCAGCGGCGCAAATCCACTGGTCACTTCCAGCGTCTGCTCGTCCATGTACAGCTTGCGATTGATCTCCACCTGAATGCTGTGCCGGTGTTGCGCCGGATTGCTGTGGCGGCGCACCAGTTCCACACCCTTGTAGGGATGGTTCAGTGAAACGCTGTAACCGAGGCCACGCAGGTGCTCACACACCAGTTGGGTCAAGCCGCCCGATGACGTGGAACCGTCACGATCCCCAATCACAAAATCGGCATGCACTTCACCCGGAAAATCTGTGGCATGGCTGGAGGCTACCGCCGGCATGGAATGGCAATTCAGGTGGATGCAGTAGCCATGACGGGCATGCGCAGCGTCAATGGCAGCGGCCACGGCGGCGTGATACGGCTGCCAGCAATTCAGGATGCGCTGGCGAACCTCGGCCACTGACAGCTTGCGCGCATAAATCGGTACACCGGCATCGGTCATGCGCCAGATCAGGCCCTTGCCCAGGCGCACTTTGGACAGGATCACCGGGTCGGTCTCAATGGCGTCGGGCCAGGCGGCATCAAACAGCGACGTGTCTATCTCGGTGGTGTTGCGATTGGCATCCAGGTAGCTGCGCGGAAAATGGGCCTCGACCCAAGCGGCCCCCAGGGAAGGCGCGAAGTCGTAGAGTTTTTCAACATGGGTGTCTTCGGCCTGACGCAAGCCGGGCAGATCACAGGCAAACGCAAAGTCATCGGGGTAGCGGGTGCCACTGTGCGGCGAGTCGAGGACCAGCGCACTCGTGCCCGGCACTGTGCGAATGGCCGACACGCCCGGTGCGGCATCTTGTGCCTGCCCCTGTAAAGAATCCTGGGTAGATGCCGACGAAGTCATGCACTGAATTGTGACGCACGCCGAGAGGGTTGGCGCGGATTGACCTTGCCCCTGTTGCCCATACTCCGCACTAAAGCTGATGGCATTCACTGATCAGCAACCGCGTGGCATCTCTGACACAACTCTCTAAACAACCTGCCGCACGAAGTCTTGTGCCTCTATGAAGGCCTTACGAAATGCCATAGGCTCAGAGATTCCGCTTATCGGCGCGTGCGACGTACCAGCTCCAGAAATCAAAAGCGTTCCATAGTTCAGCATTCGGCCCATCATTCCCTGATCGACC
>JANOAP010000638.1:0-9072 GCA_031411175.1 Rhodoferax sp.
TTCGGGGGAAAAACGATTTGATTTCTTGCTCATGACTCCATCTTCTCAAAGTGTGGAGCCTCCTCAAATTCCGGGGCGATTCAGATAGTTCTTTCCAGAGAGGCGCGCGAACTCGCGAGTGAACTCGTGAATTGTGTCGAACAATTTGCTATCGCCAAATGCTTTCGCTGCAAAACCGAAAGCAATGATGCCTCGGTAGAAGTAGTTCCAAAGGTCTGCCCGATGTTCGTTATGCCGGGGCGTGCCCAGCATGCCCGTCATATGAAATCTCGCCGGGTCACCACCGTACAGATCCATGATGTGTGGCGAAGCGGCATGGATATACCCTGAGTAGGTCTTATTAATTGTCCGAGCCAGTTCAATTCCGCGACTAGGGTCCAAACCAGCCCCCTCTTTGCGCGCGATCCAGGCCTGAATCTTCTTTCGGGGCACCATAGGTCGCTTCTGAGTGGAGGCAAATGCTGTCTCAGCATCGAACTCCTCTTGAAAGAATGCATCCAGATAGTCCTGATGCAGTTGTTCTCGGCAATCGAAGATGATGGCGAAAGCGAGAAACGTGATGTCTTCTTGTAGCTCGTCCAGCGTGCGCTGCAAAGCAGCTTGCTCCTGCACAAACCCGTGGACCATTAAAAGTCGAGTGGCGTGCAAGCTACTAACCAACCTCGCCAGCTTCTGGACGAGGGCTTGATGTAACGTCTTCTCGACGTGTCTGAACACGAACCCGTCCTTGTACGGAACTTGGACAGGCAGTGGAACACGCCGAGTCAAACCATGCGCCGTGCGCTCCATGTGCTCAAGCGCTTGGTCGTAGATGTCAGTGATGCGCATAAAGAAATTTAACGCAATGCCCAGAGCAGCAGGAAGTGCTCAGCACATTAGGCTCTGCTCGATATATTGGCCGTTGATTCCGTGTGAAAGGCTTCGCAGCTTTGCTTGCGTAGTTTTGCAACTTGCTTAACATGTTTCGATATTTTGGCAGACCCAACCTCCGAAAACTCCAACCACACTGTCCGCCCGGCGCGGTGATAGCGCAATGTGACCGGGCTTTGAAGTGGAAGGTGCGCGGTAGCGATCGTGGTGCACAGCCAAAAATCGCCAAGCGAAAGCTTGACCGATTTTTCAACCCCGCGCGTGATTCCACTCCAAAACCGCATGCGCATTGCGCTGTCGCCGTGTCGGGCTCCCCGGCCTCAACTTAAGCTAGCCCCGTGCGGCACACCCCGATTCCCTGCAAAATACCCCCATGGAAAACACGCAAAACCTCACTGAAAACGTCAATGAACGCCGCCTGGCCGATGCCTGGGCCGAGCTGCAAAGCCATGCCGACAATGGCAACCCGCTGGACGCGGATGCTTACCGGCTAGCCTTTGCCGACCCTGAATTTTTGCTGCGCCGCGAGACCCGTGGCATCCGCATCCAGCTGGAAATGCTCAAGCCGGACCTTGACCAGTCGGCCCAGGGCATCGAGAGCACGGTGGTGGTATTTGGCAGCGCCCGCTTCCCCGCGCCCGAGGCCGCCAACGCCGCGCTGGTGCAGGCCCAGGCCAGTGGCGATGCGGCGGCTCTTTTGCTGGCGCAGCGGCACGTGCGCAACGCGCGGCACTATGACCAGGCGCGCCTGTTTGCCCGGCTGGTAGCGGGGTACAGCGCCCGCAAGCCTGCCAAAGATCGTCTGTTCATCTGCACGGGCGGTGGCCCCGGCATCATGGAGGCGGCCAACCGGGGTGCGCATGAAATGGGGGCGCCCACGGTGGGGCTGAACATTGCCTTGCCACACGAGCAAAGTGCCAACCCCTACGTCACGCCCTCTCTAAGCTTCAAATTTCACTACTTCGCCCTGCGCAAAATGCACTTCATGATGCGCGCCAAGGCGCTGGTGGCCTTCCCTGGCGGCTTTGGCACGCTGGACGAGCTGTTTGAAGTCATCACCCTGGTCCAGACCCGCAAGGCCAAGCCGGTGCCCATTGTGCTATTTGGCTCGGACTACTGGAAGCGCTTGCTCAACCTTGACGTGCTGGTGGAAGAAGGTGCCATCTCACCCGAAGACCTGGCGCTGTTCACCTACGTGGACGAGCCACAGGACGCGTGGGACGCTATTCGCTCGTTTTACGGGCTGTTGTAGCGCTTGGGTCATGGGGGTGACCGTGCCCGGAAGGCCCCAGCCTGAGGGCGGCGCGGGTGCCAAGCCCTGCCATAGCCCCCACACACCAGAACACGGCCGAGATACCCACCACCGCACCTGCGCCCCCAAATAGCAGGGGCATCACCACGCCAGACGCGTTAATGAACATCAGCCGAAGGCCCAGGGCCTCACCCTGGCGCTCGGGTGGCGTGATCTGGTGCAGGATGCTCATGACCATGGGCTGCACCGACCCCAGGCTCAGGCCCAGCAACATGGAGCAAATGCCCATCGTCAATGGCGTCGTCATAAAGGGATAGATGCAAAACAGCACGGCAGTGACGGCCGTGGCCGTGGCCACCACCGTGCCTTCGCGCAGCCGCGACGCAAACAGGGGCATGATCCCGCGCACCACCGTGGCAGCGACCGCAAACCCACCCAGAATGGTCCCGATCACCGAAGCACTAAAGCCGAGCTCGTGCCCCATAACGGGCACCACAAACGTGTGCACATCCCAGCACGACGACTGCAACCAGTTCACCAGAATCACCCGGCGCATCATGGGCTCCTGCATCAGGTCCCAGGCCCGGGTGGGGATCGCGTCGTCCGGCTTGCGCCCGGGCATTTCCACGGCGTGGCGTATCCAGAACCAGGTGGCCAGTGGCAGCAAGGCCATCAGCAGGAAGGCACCGCGATAGCCGTTGGTGTCAGCGGCCTGCCCCCCCAGCCAGACGCCCGCATGGTCAATCAACAGGCCGGCCGCCAGCGGGCCCACAAAGTTGGAGACGGCGGGGCCAATGGACAACCAACTGAAGACGCGCTTCAATTCGGTCGCGTCCGCCGCTGCGCGGCCCACATGCCGTTGCAGCGCGATAGACGCCGCGCCCGTGGCACCACCCGTGAGCAATGCACTCACGCATAGCACGGGAAAGACCGGAAACACAAACGCGATGAAGGCACCCAGTGACGCCGCCAGCACAGCCAGCCCCACGGGTCGCTTCAGTCCGTGGCGGTCGGCAAAACGGCCCGCAGGCAAAGACAAAAAAACCTGGGTCAGGGCGAACAAGGCCAGCAGCACGCCCACAGCCAACGGGCTATAACCTTCACGCAGGGCCAGCAGGGGCGTGGCCAGGCGCATACCGGCCATGCACGCATGAATGCAGATATGCCCCGTGATGAGCCTTGCCAGTGCGTAGCGTTGCGGTTGGCCCGCCGCCATCTCAGTCATATCCCCGTTATAGCCCAGCCATCACGGGGTCATCCTTCGTCTGCCTCTTTGTCCATCGGCAGCAGTGACTGCGACTGGGCTTCTGGCAGAGCCTCCACCTGCCGCAGCGCCCGGCCCATGGCACGGCTGCGCGTCTCGGCACTGTTCAATGTGTTGAGCACCGTCTCGGTCTGCGATTTGACCTTGGCCAGCACGTCGCCAAACTTGCCAAACTCGGTCTTGACAGCGCCCAGCACCTGCCAGACCTCGCTGCTGCGTTTCTCCAGCGCCAGCGTTCTGAAGCCCATTTGCAGCGAACTCAACATGGCCAGCAGCGTGGTGGGGCCCGCCAGCGTGATGCGATGGTCACGCTGCAGGGCTTCCATCAGACCAGGGCGGCGCAGCACCTCGGCATACAAGCCTTCCGTGGGCAAAAACAAAATCGCGAAGTCAGTGGTGTACGGCGGCTCCACATATTTCTCGGCAATCGACTTGGCCTCCAGCCGGATGCGCACTTCCAGCGCCTTGCCTGCAGCCTCAGCCGCCAGCACGTCGGCACGGCCTTGGGCATCAAGCAGACGCTCTTAGTCTTCATTGGGAAATTTTGCGTCAATCGGCAACCACAGCGGTTCGCCACTGTCGGACTTGCCGGGCAGCTTGATGGCGAAGTCCACCACGTTCTTGCTGCCGGGCCGGGTAGGCACCTGGGCCGCATACTGGTCGGGCACAAACACCTGCTCCAGCAGGGCAGCCAATTGGGCCTCGCCAAAAATGCCACGGGTCTTGACGTTGGTCAGCAAGTGCTTGAGGTCTCCTACGCCCTGCGCCAGCGTCTGCATTTCGCCCAGGCCCTTGTGCACCTGCTCCAGCCGGTCGGCCACCTGCTTGAAGCTTTCACCCAGGCGCGCCTGCAACGTGGTTTGCAATTTTTCATCGACCGTGGCGCGCATCTCATCCAGCTTGGCGGCATTGGTGGTCTGCAATTGGGCAAGCTGCTTCTCCAGCGTCTCGCGCACCTCGTTCATGCGCCGGGCGTTGGATTCGCTCAAGCCTGAGAGCTGGTTCGTGAGGGTGTCATGCAATGTTTTTTGCAGTAACGCCAGTTGCTGGCCGAAGGCGTCGATCTGCGTGTTCTGGGTGCGTGTGGCTTCAGCGCCTTGCGCCACCAGGGTCTGCTGAAAGCTGGCGAAGGACTGCGTCAACTCCTGACGCCCGCCGCGCGAGGTCTCGCTGATTTCATGGCGCAGTTCGCGCTCAAGACGCTCGCTGCTACTACGCAACGTGGCAAGCACTTCGGCCTGCGCGCTGGCTGTGGCGGCCGCCTTGGCCTGCTCAGCGGCCTGCAGGGCCAAGGCGTCGGGTTGCTTGCCCTGACGGCTGCCCAGCCACAACAGCCCAAGGGCGTTCAACACCGCCAGTGCCAGCACCAGCCACAACACAATCTCAGTCAAACCACGTTCCTCCAGGGCCCCTATTGTTGTTCAAAACCGGGGCGCTTTCGCTTTGCCTGAGGAACGGGTCAAGCGTCAGGCGTATTCGCGCTCCGTCAGGCGCTTTTTGGCCGCCACATACTCGCGCTTGAGCTGCGCAATGTACTCGCCAGCGGGCTGAACCTTGTCGAGCGTGCCAATGCCTTGCCCACAGCCCCAGATGTCTTTCCAGGCTTTGGACTTGGAGCCTTCGCCCCCGGCGAAATTCATGGTTTTCACATCGCCTTCGGGCAGGTTGTCGGGGTCCATGCCCGCAGCGCGGATGCTTGGGGCGAGGTAGTTGCCATGCACGCCGGTGAACAGGTTGCTGTAAACGATATCGTCAGAGTTCGAATCAACGATGGATTGCTTGTACGCCTCGGCAGCACGGGCTTCATCAGTCGCGATAAAGGCGGAACCGATGTAAGCGAAGTCTGCCCCCATGGCTTGGGCTGCCAGCACGGCGTCGCCGGTCGCAATCGCGCCAGACAGCGCAATCGGGCCATCAAACCACTGGCGAATTTCCTGGATCAGTGCAAACGGGCTCTTCACGCCCGCGTGCCCACCTGCGCCTGCGGCGACCGCGATCAGGCCATCAGCGCCCTTCTCAATCGCCTTGCGGGCATGCTTGTTGTTGATGATGTCATGCAGCACCACGCCGCCATAGCTGTGGGCAGCGGCGTTGATGTCTTCGCGCGCACCCAGGCTGGTGATGATGATGGGCACCTTGTACTTTACGCACATCGCCATGTCGTGGGCCAGGCGGTCGTTGCTCTTGTGCACGATCTGATTGATGGCGAAGGGGGCAGCAGGTTTGTCCGGGTGGGCCTTGTTCCAGGCGGCCAGCGCTTCGGTAATTTCAATCAACCACTCCTCCAGTTGCTCTGCCGGGCGCGCATTCAATGCGGGCATGGCACCCACCACACCGGCAATGCACTGGGCAATCACGAGCTTGGGATTGCTGATGATGAACAGTGGCGAACCGATGATGGGCAGGGGCAGGTTGTTCAACGGGGGAGGAAGCTTGGACATGGAGTCTCCGTAAGGGTAAATTGAACGAAATTAGGAATGAAATGAGCCGCTGGCCCCCGCCAATCAAGCTTGAATAGCTACATATTCAGTAGTAAATTGATTCTCGAGCCGATGGATTAAAAGGCTTCCAGCGCCATCGCCGTCACGCTGTCGGCACCGTCCACAATGCTGTCGCGAATGCCGGGGGCCTTGCTGAGCAGGTGGTCTGCGTAAAAGCGCGCGGTAATGATCTTGGCTTTCATGAACCCAGCGTCCACACCGGCTTGCAATTCGTCTTGCGCCACCAAGAGCGCACGCGCCAGTTGCCAGCCCGCCAACAGGTTGCCGGCCAGCATGAGGTAAGGCACGCTGCCGGCGAACACGGCGTTGGGCGATGCCTTCGTATTGCCCGCCACAAAGTTCACCACGTCTACAAAGGCTTCGCGCGCGGCCTTGAGGCGTTTGGCAACAGCCAGGGCATCGGCACTGCCATTCTTCAACAGCGCGGCTTCGGTGCCTTCAATCTGCACGGCAATGGCCTTGGGCGTCTGGCCACCATCACGGGCGGTCTTGCGGCCCACCAGGTCGTTGGCCTGGATGGCGGTGGTGCCTTCATAAATCGTCAAAATTTTGGCATCGCGGTAGTACTGCGCCGCACCGGTTTCTTCGATGAAGCCCATGCCGCCGTGCACCTGTACGCCTAGCGAAGTGACCTCCAGGCTCATCTCGGTGCTGTAGCCTTTGACCAGCGGCACCATGTATTCGTAGAAGGAAGCGTTCTGCTTGCGCACATCCGCATCGGGGTGGTGGTGGGCCGCGTCGTAGGCGGCAGCAGCCACCGACGACATGGCGCGGCAGCCTTCGGTGTAGGCACGCATGGTCATGAGCATGCGGCGCACATCCGGGTGGTGAATGATGGGCGCACTGACCGACATGGAGCCATCCACCGGGCGACTTTGCACCCGGTCGCGCGCGAACTGTGCGGCCTTCTGGTAGGCGCGTTCGGCAATGGCAATGCCCTGCATGCCCACGGCGTAACGGGCGGCGTTCATCATGATGAACATGTACTCCAGGCCCCGGTTTTCCTGGCCCACGAGATAGCCCACCGCACCGCCGTGGTCGCCGTATTGCAGCACTGCGGTGGGGGAGGCTTTGATACCCATCTTGTGTTCGATGCTCACGCAATGCACATCGTTACGCGCACCCAGCGAGCCGTTCTTGTTCACCATGAACTTGGGGCACACGAACAGGCTGATGCCCTTCACGCCTTCAGGGGCACCCACCACGCGGGCCAACACCAGATGGACGATGTTCTCGGCCATGTCGTGTTCGCCGTAGGTGATAAAAATCTTGGTCCCGAAGATCTTGTAGTTGCCGTCAGGCTGGGGTTCAGCACGGCTGCGTACCATGGCCAGATCGGAGCCCGCCTGTGGCTCGGTCAGGTTCATGGTGCCGGTCCACTTACCGCTGACCAGGTTTTCAAGGTACGTGGCTTTGAGGTCATCAGAGCCTGCGGTCAGCAGGGCTTCAATCGCGCCATCAGACAGCAGCGGGCACAGCGCAAAGCTCATGTTGGCGCTGTTCACCATTTCGATGCAGGCCGCACCAATGGTCTTGGGCAGGCCCTGGCCACCAAAGTCAGCCGGGTGTTGCAGGCCTTGCCAGCCGCCTTCGGCAAACTGTTTGAAGGCTTCCTTGAAACCCGGGGTGGTGGTGACCACGCCGTCTTTCCAGCTGGACGGGTTTTTGTCGCCGTCCCAGTTCAAAGGGCTTAACACGCCTTCGTTGAACTTGGCGGCTTCTTCAAGCACGGCTTGAGCGGTTTCGAAACCGGCATCTTCAAAACCAGGCATCTGCGCGATGGTGTCAATCTGCGCCAGGTGGCGGATGTTGAACAACATGTCTTTGACGGGGGCTACATAACTCATTTATTTGTCTCCAGAAATGGCAAGGGCATCGCGAACGATGCCCTTCTTGGTATGTAATTAAAGCGCTGCCACCAGCTCCGGCACAGCGGTAAACAAATCCGCCACCAGCCCATAGTCAGCCACCGAGAAGATCGGTGCCTCTTCGTCCTTGTTGATCGCCACGATCACCTTGGAGTCCTTCATGCCCGCCAGGTGCTGGATGGCACCGCTGATGCCGCAGGCCACATACAGCTGGGGGGCGACGATCTTGCCGGTCTGGCCCACTTGCCAGTCGTTGGGGGCATAACCCGCATCCACCGCAGCGCGGGATGCACCCATGGCCGCACCGAGCTTGTCAGCCAGCGGGGTCATGATTTCCATGAATTTCTCGTTGGAGCCCAACGCCCGGCCACCGGAGACGATGATCTTGGCCGCCGTGAGTTCAGGGCGGTCGTTCTTGGCAATCTCGCTGCCCATGAACTTTGCGTTGGCGCTGGCGGCAACTGCCGTCAGGCTTTCCACCGCAGCGGAGCCACCGGTGGCTGCTGCGGGGTCAAAACCAGTAGTACGCACGGTCAGGACTTTGGTGGCGTCCAGGCTTTGCACGATGGCCATGGCGTTGCCGGCGTAGATGGGGCGCTCAAAGGTGTCGGCACTGATCACCTTGGTCACGTCCGAGATCTGGCCCACATCCAGCTTGGCGGCCACGCGGGGTGCGACGTTCTTGCCGGAGGCGGTGGCCGGGAACAGGATGTGGCTGTAGCCCGAGGCCACGGCCAGCACCTGGGCGGCGACGTTTTCTGCCAGGCCATGGGCGAAGCCTTCGCCCTCGGCGTGCAGCACTTTGGAGACACCGGCGATCTGGGCAGCGGCCGCTGCCGCAGCGGCCGCGTTGGCACCCGCTACCAGCTCGAGGACGTCGCCGCCACATTGCAGGGCTGCGGTGACGGTGTTGAGGGTGGCGCCCTTGATGGAGGCGTTGTCGTGTTCGGCAATTACGAGGGAGGTCATTTAGATTACCTTTGCTTCATTTTTAAGCTTGTCAACGAGGGCGGCCACGTCAGGCACCTTGATGCCGGCCCCGCGCTTGGGCGGCTCGCTGACCTTCAGGGTCTTGAGGTGCGACTTCACGTCGACACCGAGGTCGGATGGCTTGAGCACGTCCATCTGCTTCTTCTTGGCCTTCATGATGTTGGGCAGCGTGACATAGCGCGGCTCGTTCAGACGCAGGTCGGTGGTGATCACAGCCGGCAGCTTGATCTTCAGCGTCTCCAGGCCACCGTCCACCTCACGCGTGACGGACGCAAAACCGTCAGCCACTTCGACCTTGGAGGCGAAGGTGGCCTGCGGCATGTTGCC
>JANOAP010000639.1:0-3189 GCA_031411175.1 Rhodoferax sp.
ACCTGATGTACCGCATGGCGGCGCGCAACTTCGGGCCGGTCATGGCCACAGCCTGCAAGACCACCATCGCCACCGTGCATGACATCGCCGAGCTGGGTGAGCTGAACCCCGAGCACATCGTGACCCCCGGCATCTTTGTGCAGAAAATAGTGAAGATAGACCGGGTAGCGACCCAGGCCGGCGGTTTCAAAAAAACATAGTGAATACAAATTCAGAGCTAAATTGGGCTGTAGCCCCCGGAGATAAAGCATGAGCAGCTATCAAAAAAGAAGCAAAGACGAATTGGCCGCGCGCGTGGCCCAAGATATTCCCGAGGGGGCCACGGTCAACCTGGGCATTGGCATGCCGACTTTGGTGGCCAATCACATGGCCAAAGACCTGGAGGTGCTGTTGCACAGCGAGAACGGCATTCTTGGCATGGGGCCAGCGCCCGCAGCCGGGCTTGAAGACTACGACCTGATCAACGCCGGCAAGCAGCCTGTGACCCTGCAAAAGGGTGGCGCATTCTTTCACCACGCCGACAGCTTTGCCATGATGCGCGGCGGCCATCTTGACATCTGCGTGCTGGGTGCCTTTCAGGTGTCTGCCACGGGCGACCTGGCCAACTGGAGCACGGGTGAGCCGGGCGCGATTCCCGCCGTGGGCGGTGCGATGGACCTGGCCATTGGTGCCAAGCAGACCTGGGTGATGATGGACCTGCTGACCAAAAAGGGCGACAGCAAGGTCGTCGAAAAATGCACCTACCCCCTCACCGGCATTGGCTGCGTCAAACGCATCTATTCAGAGTTGGCCACGCTGGAGTGCACGCCACAAGGCTTGCAATTGATTGATAAAGTAGCAGGCCTTGAGCATGCCGAACTTGAAAAACTCATCGGCCTTTCCATTCAAAAATAACCGCACGTCAACCCATACCGACCTATATCAACCCATATCAACAGGACAACCACCATGACCCAACAAGCCTATATTTGCGATGCCATCCGTACCCCTTTTGGCCGCTACGGCGGTGCCTTGAGCAGTGTGCGCACCGACGACCTGGGCGCGATCCCGCTCAAGGCCCTGATGGCCCGCAACCCGAATGTGGATTGGCAGGCCGTAACCGACGTGATCTACGGCTGCGTCAACCAGGCCGGTGAAGACAACCGCAACGTCGCCCACATGGCCAGCCTGCTGGCCGGATTGCCGCTGGAGTTGCCCGGTGCCACCATCAACCGCCTGTGCGGTTCGGGCATGGACGCCGTGGGCACGGCGGCCCGCGCCATCAAGGCGGGTGAGGCCACCCTGATGATTGCAGGCGGGGTGGAGAGCATGAGCCGCGCGCCCTTCGTCATGGCCAAGGCCGAAAGCGCCTTCAGCCGCGCCGCGCAAATTTATGACACCACCATCGGCTGGCGTTTCGTCAACAAGCTGATGAAAGAAAAGTACGGTGTGGACGCCATGCCCGAGACCGCTGAAAACGTGGCCGCCGACTACAAAATCAGCCGCGAAGACCAGGACAAAATGGCCCTGGCCAGCCAGCTCAAGGCCGTGGCCGCACAAAAGGCCGGTCACTTTGACGCCGAACTCACGCCGGTCACCATCCCCCAGAAGAAGGGCGAAGCCATCGTGGTCAGCAAAGACGAGCACCCGCGCGAAACCTCCATGGAAGCGCTGGCCAAGCTCAAGGGCGCGGTGCGGCCTGACGGCAGCGTGACAGCCGGCAACGCCAGCGGCGTGAACGATGGCGCGTGCGCGTTGCTGCTGGCCAATGAGGCCGCCGCCAAGAAGAACGGCCTCACGCCACGTGCCCGCATCGTCGGCATGGCCACGGCCGGTGTACCCCCGCGCATCATGGGCATTGGCCCCGCACCTGCCACGCAAAAAGTGCTGGCGCTGACCGGGCTGACGCTGGCGCAAATGGATGTGATCGAACTCAACGAAGCGTTTGCCGCGCAGGGCCTGGCCGTGTTGCGCATGTTGGGCGTGCAAGATGACGACCCACGCGTGAACCCCTACGGTGGTGCCATTGCACTGGGTCATCCGCTGGGCGCATCAGGTGCCCGCCTGATCACCACGGCGACCAACCAGCTACACCGCACCGGTGGCCGCTACGCCTTGTGCACCATGTGCATTGGTGTGGGGCAGGGCATTGCGCTGATCATTGAGCGGGTCTGACTACGTGGCAATCTGACAGGAGGCATTCGTTGGCGGGCACAGGCCGACGCGGCACTCAGACTCCGCGGCTGTCCCCCATCTCGGTCTATGACCGATTCTTCCTCCTTGATGCCGCTGCGCTGAATGCCACGCCGACCTGAGCCTGGTAGCGGCGGTGGATGTTCGATCTGTCAAGACCACCATCGGCCCGCCCCCAGACGTATCCGTACCCGCATCCAAACGAACCCACCCACAGTTACCAGAGCAAGCTATGTTCCACACCCCGGAAAACTGATTTTCTGCACGTCCATTGAAATGGCGTGAGGTCTGACGCACACTCCAACCTCGTTGTGCAACACATGAGGATGGAAAGCGGATGTCAAACAGCATTGGATGGATTGGCTTGGGGCGCATGGGTGAAGCCATGGTGAAGCGGCTGCTCAAGGCCGGCCACTCGGTAAGCGTGTGGAACCGCACGGCGGCCAAAGCCGAGCCGCTGGTGGAATATGGTGCGATCATCGCGTCCTCCAAGCTCGCGCTGGCAGGCTGCGAGGTGGTGTTCACCATGGTGTCTACCACTGACGACCTCAAGCAGGTTCTGTTTGGCGAGGGGGGCCTGGTCACCGGTGCGATCAAGCCCAAAGTAGTGGTGGACAGCTCGTCAATCTCGCAGGAAGGCTCGGCCGAAATCCGTGAGCGGCTTGAAGCCATTGGCGTGGCCTACCTGTGTACACCTGTCTCCGGCAATGCCAAGGTGGCCAAGGCGGGCAAGCTGCTGGTGGTGTCCAGCGGCCCGCGTGCTTTGTATGACAAGGCCGAACCCTACCTGCAGGCCATGGCGCGCAAGGTCATGTGGGTGGGCGAGGGCGAGCTGGCGCGCGTCTGGAAGATTGCGCACAACACCATGTTTGGCGTGATCATCCAGAACCTGTGCGAGATCACCGTGATGGCTGAAAAGGCCGGTATTCCACGCCACGTTTTTCTGGAGTCGATCAACGACTCGGTGCTGGGCTCGATGTACACCAAGTACAAAACGCCCATGCTGACCAACCTGAC
>JANOAP010000640.1:0-7577 GCA_031411175.1 Rhodoferax sp.
GTCTGTGCACCATTGGCCGTGCGACCAACAAACACTTTCTTTGCTACAGCGGGATCGACCGGCTGCTGTTGCAACCCGGGCTGGCGGGCGTGAAACCTGTCAATGGAACAGGCTTACGGGGCACAGGCTCAAGCCAGATGCGCTAAGGTAACGCCATGCACATTTCTTTTTGGCGCCTTGGCTGGCGCACCTTATGGCGCGACTTTCGCTCAGGCGAATTGCGTTTGTTGATTCTGGCAGTGACCCTGGCCGTGGCCGCACTAACGGCGGTGGGCTTCTTTGCTGACCGGCTCAAGGGTGGCTTGCAACGCGATGCGCGTCAGCTTCTGGGGGGCGATGCGGTGGTGTCCAGCGACAACATGACGCCGCAGGCTTTTCTTGACAAGGCGCGGGCGCAGGGCTTGGCGGTGGTGGGTACGCTGGGCTTTCCCACCATGGGCCGCGCGGCAGACGCGCAGGGCGGGGCCTCCAAACTGGTGGCCCTCAAGGTGGTGGAGATGGGCTACCCGCTGCGCGGTAATCTCAAAATAAGCACGGAGCCCGGTGGGGCCGAGATCAAAACCAGCGCTATCCCCAAACCTGGCGAAGCCTGGATTGACGCGTCCCTGCTGGACGCATTGAACCTGCGCATGGGCGACGCCCTGCTGCTGGGCGACGCCAGCTTTCGCATCAGCACCATCATCGTGATCGAGCCGGACCGCGGCGCAGGCTTCATGAATTTTGCGCCACGTGTGATGATTAACCGGGCTGATGTCGCTGCCACCGGCCTCATCCAGCCCGCCAGTCGCCTCACGTACCGCATGGCGGTGGCTGGGGAAGACGAACAGGTCAAACCCTTTGTGATGTGGGCGCAGGAAGAAGTCAAAAAACCCGAGGTGCGCGGTGTGCGCATTGATTCCCTGTCGGCAGGTCGTCCCGAGATGAGCCAGACCATGGACCGGGCCGAAAAGTTTCTCAACCTGGTGGCGCTGCTGGCCGCCTTGCTGAGTGCCGTAGCCGTGGCGCTGGCCGCTCGTGGTTTTGCGGCGAGCCATCTGGACGACTGCGCCATGCTGCGCGTGCTGGGCTTGAGCCAGCGCACCATTGCCCTGAGCTACACGCTGGAGTTCGCGCTGATCGGCCTGCTGGCCAGTGGGCTGGGGGTTGCGATTGGTTATGGCGTTCACTACGGGTTTGTGCTGTTACTGGCCGGTCTGGTGGAGGCGGTACTGCCCGCGCCCACGATGTGGCCGGTGCTGTTTGGCCTGGGCATGGGCCTGACTTTGCTGTTCGCGTTTGGCTTGCCACCCGTGCTGCAACTGGCGCAGGTGCCGCCATTGCGGGTCATTCGCCGCGATGTGGGCAACCTCAAGCCTGCGTCACTGGCCGTGCTGGGCGTGGGTGTGGCGGGCTTTTGTGCCTTGCTGCTGGCGGCCAGTAGCGATCTCAAACTGGGCCTGATTGCCGTGGGTGGATTTGGCGCTGCCGTGCTGCTGTTTGCGGGGCTTGGCTGGCTGGCGGTGAAGCTGTTGCGTGTGAGTGTCAACGAGGCCACCGCGCCCCGCTGGCTGGTGCTGGCCACGCGTCAGATCTCCGCGCGCCCGGCCTATGCGGTGGTGCAGATCAGCGCACTGGCCGTGGGTCTGCTGGCGCTGGTGCTGCTGGTGTTGTTGCGCACCGATTTGATCAATAGCTGGCGCAAGGCCACGCCACCCGATGCGCCCAACCGTTTCATCATCAACGTGATGCCAGAGCAGGGCGATGCTTTTGTGAAGGCGCTACGAGACGGCGGCGTGAGCAAGTTCGACTGGTTTCCCATGATTCGCGGCCGTCTGGTGGCTGTGAACGGCAAAACCGTTGTCCCCGGTGACTGGGCCGATGACCGTGCCAAGCGCCTGGTGGACCGCGAATTCAACCTGTCCACCAGCGCCACCCTGCCGACACACAACCCCTTGGTGGCAGGGCGCTGGGTGGACAATGAAGAAGGTGCCATCAGCGTCGAAGATGGCATTGCCACCGCCCTGGGCCTGAAGATGGGCGACACGCTGCGGTTTGACATCGGCGGCACGCAGGTCGATTCAAAAATAACCTCACTGCGCAAGGTCGATTGGGGCTCCATGCGCGCCAACTTTTACGTGCTCTATCCGGTCAAGGCCGTGCCCAACGTGCCCACGACCTTCATGAGCGCGTTCAAGGCGCCCGGCACCAAAGGCTTCGACAACGCACTGGTGCGCCAATTTCCCAACATCACCTCGGTGGATCTGTCGGTTACCTTGACGCAGATTCAGCGCGTGCTTGACCAGGTGATTGGCGCGGTGGAATTTTTGTTTGGCTTCACGCTGGCCGCCGGGCTGGTGGTGTTGTTTGCTGCGGTGACTGCCACGCGCGAGGAGCGCGCCCGCGAGTTCGCCATCATGCGCGCGGTGGGTGCGCGCAGCAGCCTGCTGCGCCAGGTGCAACGCGCCGAGCTGGCTGGCGTGGGGCTGCTGGCGGGCTTTCTGGCGTCCATCGTGGCGGCTGCCGTGGGGTGGGCCCTGGCAAAGTATGTGTTCGAGTTCGAATGGACCGTGCAATGGTGGGTGCCTTTGGTGGGTGCCGTCGCCGGTGCTGTGCTGGCATTGGCCGCTGGCTGGTGGGGTCTGCGTGAGGTGTTGCGCCGGCCGGTGGTGGAGACCTTGCGCCGCGCTGCGCAGTAAGGTCGCCATAGGGGTGAAAAGACGGGAAATGGGGGCGTATCGGTGTATAACCTAGCCCCCAACCACCCGAATCAAGCCAGGCGCACAAAATAGCGCCACAACCTCAAGGAACATCAGTCATGGGCGCGCAATGGAAAGCAAAAGGCAAGGAACTGGCCGCCAATGCCAGGGGCCGCGTATTCGGGAAACTGTCCAAAGACATCATGCTGGCGGCGCGCAGTGGTGCCGACCCGGCAGGCAATGCCCGCCTGCGTTTGCTTGTCGAGCAGGCCCGCAAAGTCTCGATGCCCAAAGACACGCTGGACCGTGCCATCAAGAAGGGCGCAGGGTTGACCGGCGAGGCGGTTCATTTTGAACACGTGATTTATGAAGGGTTTGCGCCGCACCGTGTGCCCGTCATGGTCGAATGCCTGACCGATAACGTCAACCGCACCGCGCCCGAGATGCGTGTGCTGTTCCGCAAAGGCCAATTGGGCACATCGGGCTCGGTGTCCTGGGACTTTGACCATGTGGGCATGATCGAAGCCGAACCCGCCGCAGTGGGCGCAGACCCGGAAGAGGCCGCCATTGAAGCGGGTGCGCAAGATTTTGAGGCGGGTGACGAAGAAGGCACCACAATGTTTCTGACGGACGCGGCAGACCTGGATATCGTGAGCCGCGCACTGCCAGCCCACGGTTTCACGGTCTTGTCTGCCAAGTTGGGCTACAAGGCCAAAAACCCGGTTGATCCGGCCAGCCTGAGTGCCGAACACCTGGAGGAAGTCGAAACCTTCCTGGCCGGTATTGACGGCAATGACGATGTGCAGAACGTGTTTGCCGGGCTCGCTGGCTAGATAAATCCACGATTTCAAGGAAACGATCATGTGGCCCAAAACTCTGGCGCTGGTCTCGACGGTCCTACTGTTGATGTCTCTGGGCTTCTTTGTGCTGGGCACGACGCCACTCCTGATTCTGAAGCACGACGCTGCGATGGATTCACGTGTCATCCGCCAGGTTTTTCACTACTGCTACCGCATGGTCGCCGTGATGGCAGCGGCGGCTTCGATCGGCTATGCGTTGGCGGGCCATCCGGTTCTATCCCTCAGCCTGGGCGGCATGGCAGTGCTTGCGGTGGCCATGCATCACTGGATGCTCCCCCGCATGGACGACCTGCGCACCACCATGCATGACGGTGACCACAATGCGATCCGGCAGTTTCGCAAGCTCCACGTTGCGGGCATTGCGTTGAATCTCACCCAGCTCGCGGCCATTGGCTTGACAATGACCCAAGTCAAGCTCTGATTTTTTGCATGACTGACTTGCTGACCCCTTCGGAAAAACCAGAATTTGACACGCCGTTCGCCTGGATGGGAGGCGAGCCTCATGTACGGGCACTGACCGAGCGCTTCTATGACCTGATGGACCTGGAGCCCGGCTATGCGGCCCTGCGTGCGGCGCATGGCACCGATCTGGGCAACGCGCGTGAAAGGCTGTTCTGGTTTCTGTGTGGCTGGCTGGGCGGCCCGCAGCATTACACCGACCGCTTTGGTCACCCCATGCTGCGGGCGCGGCACATGCCCTTCAAGATCAGCATTCTGGAGCGTGACCAGTGGCTGGCCTGCATGGACCAGGCGATGGGGGATACCGGTGTGGACCAGACGTTGCGGGAGCGCCTGAGGGCAAGCTTTTTCCAGACGGCAGACTGGATGCGAAACACCGGCGTTTGAGCCGGGCCTATCGCAGGTGCGCACATGGCAACTGGCTTTGCTCAAAACCGCTTGCGATGCCGTGTTTGCCACCACCGGCTACAGCGCCAGTGTGAGCAGTGGTTACGTGGCCACCTTGGTGGTGGAAATTTAAGCCGCAGGGTTGGTGCCGGGCGTGATGGATGGCTGAAGCAGCACCACCAGCGCACCCGCACCACCATCCGCCGGTTTGGCCTGCACAAACGCCAGCACTTCCTTCTTTTGCACCAGCCAGCTGTGCACCTTGTTTTTGAGCACTGGTGCTTTGCCCGGTGACCCAAGGCCCTTGCCGTGCACCACACGCACACAGCGTATGCCTTGCTTGTGGGCCTCGCGGACGAAGTGGCTCAGTTGCTCTCGCGCTTCTTCGCTGCGCAGGCCATGCAAGTCCAACTGGCGCTGAATGCTCCAGTCGCCCCGGCGCAACTTGCGGGTGACATCGGTGCCAATGCCGGGGCGGCGAAAGCTCAAATGGGCATCGGTGTCCAGCAGGGTGCTGGCATCAAATTCGTCGCTGATGGCCTCAATCAGCACGGCCTGGTCATCCAGCTGCTGCTGACGGGGTATGGGCTCAGGCCGCTCCTTTTTTAGGAGCGCCTTAAGCTTGTTGGGCAGGGGCGTGACGGCTCCTGCGGCAGTGATGAAGAGGTTCTTTTCGGCCGCCAAGCGGGTTGCGGCCCTGACTTTCTCTGCAGCGGCTAAGGCCCGCGCGGCAGCCTGTGTCTCGATTTCACGCTTGACCAGTTTGAGGTCGGCCAGCGCACTGACCTTGAGGGCGGGGCTCTTCACATCAGCCCCCGTTCGGCCATCGACAACGCTTCGCCTGCGCCCACAATCACGTGGTCCAGCACGCGCACATCTACCAGTGCCAGGGCGGCCTTGAGGGTTTGCGTCAGCGCCTCGTCGGCACGCGAGGGCTGCACCGAGCCACTGGGATGGTTGTGGGCCAGTACCACGGCGGTGGCCTGGTGGTGCAGGGCGCGCAGCACTACCTCACGCGGGTACACGCTGGTCTGGGTCAGCGTGCCGCGAAACATTTCTTCCAGTGCGAGCAAGCGGTTCTGAATGTCCAGAAACAGGACGGCAAAGACCTCATGGTTTCTGGCAGACAGATGCAGTTGCAGGTAGTGCTTGACGGCGTCGGGCGTTGCAAACACCGTGCGCTCCGTCATTTGCTGTGCCATGGCGCGGCGCGCTAGCTCCAGAACGGCCACCAGTTCCGAGCGTTTGGCAGGCCCCAGGCCTTTCACCCGCTTCAGGTCATCTGCGGTAGCGTGCAGCAGGCCCGCAATGCCGTCAAAGCCCCGGTCGCCATTGGCGTTGATCTTGAGATGAAGCAGCTCATCAGCCATCTGCAGCACGCCCTTGCCCTTGATGCCTGTGCGCAGTAAAAGCGCCAGCAGTTCCACGTCGCTAAGGGCACCGGGGCCACGTGCCAGCAGTTTTTCTCTTGGGCGGGCGTCAGGTGGGAGGTTCTTGATGGTCATGGTGTTTCTACAATGCAGGACCTGCCTGGCACTTGGCCAAGTTTATCGAGACTTCTATGACATCCACTATTGCCCGGGTTCAACCGGGCTCATTCCTGACCCTTCACTACCGGCTGGCCGGGCCGGCGGGCGACATCATCAACACATTCAATGACAAACCGGCTACCTTGTCGCTGGGCACGGGGGAGTTGTCGCCCGCCGTAGAGCAATGCCTGCTGGGGCTGGAGGAGAGCACGCGTGCGACATTTGAATTGCCCGCCGGTGCGGCCTTTGGTGAGCGCAATGCCGACATGGTGCAGTGGGTGGCACGCAAACTCCTGAAAGACTTGGGCGACCCCCATGAGACCTACCGAGTGGGCGATGTGGTGCAATTCCCGACGCCCGATGGGCAGGGCAGCTACGCCGGGGCCGTCGTGCAGGTGGGCAAGGATGACGCCGGTGACACCAGCAACGACGCTGTGTTGTTTGACTTTAACCATCCACTTGCCGGGCAACCAGTCACCTTTGAAGTTCACCTGATCGCTGTTTTATGAGCGTATTACCGCAAGAAATTCTCTTGGCAGAGCCGCGCGGGTTTTGTGCAGGGGTGGACCGCGCCATTGAAATTGTGGAGCGTGCGTTGACCAAATTTGGCCGCCCCATCTATGTTCGCCATGAAATCGTTCACAACACCTACGTGGTGAACGACCTCAAAGCCAAGGGTGCCATCTTCATTGAAGAGCTTGACGATGTGCCACCCGGCGCCACGCTGGTGTTCAGTGCGCATGGCGTGAGCAAGGCCATTCAAAACGAGGCGGTAGCGCGGGGGTTCCAGATTTTTGACGCCACCTGCCCGCTGGTGACCAAGGTGCATGTGGAGGTCGCCAAGTTGCACAAGGAAGGCTATGAGTTCATCATGATTGGCCACAAAGGGCACCCGGAGGTGGAAGGCACCATGGGCCAGCTGGAGAGCGGTATTCATCTGGTGGAAGACGTGGCCGATGTGGCCCGCGTGTCGCCCGCTCAAACCATCAAACTGGCGGTGGTCACCCAGACCACCCTCAGTGTGGACGATGCGGCGGAGATTTCAGCCGCTGTCAAAGCACGATTCCCCATGGTTCGCGAGCCCAAACAGCAAGACATCTGCTACGCCACCCAGAATCGGCAGGACGCCATCAAGATCATGTCGCCACAGGTGGATCTGGTCATCGTGGTGGGCAGCCCCACCAGTTCCAACAGCAACCGGCTGGCCGAGTTGGCCCGCAAGCTGGGTGTAGACAGCTACATGGTGGACAGCGCGGATGAACTGCAAGCCGAATGGCTTGAGGGCCGTCAGCGCGTGGGTCTGACGGCCGGTGCCTCGGCCCCCGAGATTCTGGTCAAGCAGGTGATTGACCGCATCAAGGCACTCGGCGCGGTGTCGGTGCGCAAGATGGACGGCATTGAAGAGACGGTGAAGTTTCCCCTGCCCAAAGGTTTGAAGGTTTGATCCAATGACCCATCCAATCGTAAGCCACTCTGATATTGATAGCGCCTCACGCAGATTGGCTGAGGGTTGCAGCCACTTTTTACGTGAAACTCCGCTGTGCAAGCTACCCGGTGCAGCGTTGAACCTGCCTTGCGCAGAAGTCTGGCTCAAGCTGGAACACTTGCAGGTGGGGGGCAGTTTCAAGGCCCGTGGCATGCTGAACCGGCTGTTGGCCAACACCATC
>JANOAP010000641.1:0-1771 GCA_031411175.1 Rhodoferax sp.
GCCATTCTCAAACGCGCTGTCGACCTGCCAGACCACACCGTGCAGCATTGCGACCCGGCCCGGCCCATGACGTATTGCAATGTCACAGGCAACCGCCGCCGCTGGGAAATCATGCTGATGCCGGGTGATGATCTGGCCGCCATGGTGCAGCCAGACAGGCTGTGGGAACTGGTGCGGCCCTGGGTAACGCCCGAGCATGCCGAGATCGAACGCGCGGTGATCTACACCTTTCACTCGGTCATTGCCGAGGGCTGGCGCAAGGGCCGCCTGCTGCTGGCGGGTGATGCGGCCCACCAGACGCCGCCGTTTCTGGGCCAGGGCATGTGCGCTGCCATTCGCGATGTGGCAAATCTGGCCTGGAAAATTGAGGCTGTATTGAGTGGCCATGCGGTAGACGACTTGCTGGACACCTATGAGTCCGAGCGCTCACCGCATGTGCGCGCCTTTATCGAGCTGGCGGTGCTTCTGGGTGACATCATTCAGACCACGGACCCCAATGCCGCGCGTGCGCGGGACGCGAAATTCAAGGCGGGTCAGCCCGAGATATTTGAATTCCCGTCGCCACGGCTGGGGCCGGGCATGGTGCACGGCACGGCAGCCCCTGCAGGCCAGGTCTTCGGGCAACCACTGCTGGATGACGGCAGATTGCTGGACGCAGCGCTTGGCAACCGGTTTGCCGTGATCGGCCGCCCCGAGATTCTTGGCGGCGTTAGCGATGGCACGCGGGACACCTGGCAGCGCTGGCAGTTTGCAGAAGTGGCCGCCCAGGACAGCGCCCTCAGCGACTGGCTGGGCAAGCAGGGTGCGGCTGCGGTGCTGCTGCGGCCCGACCGCTACATAATGGGCATCGCAAAATCGGCACAGGAACTCGATGCGATCACGGCTGGCATGCCGGTAGTGGCGTTGCAGTCGCATTGAAGCGGGATTTAGAAATTACCAAAACACTTTTTGTTCGTCATTGCGAGCGTAGCGCGGCAATCCTCGCTCGCAACCGGCACAGAGATGGATTGCCGCGCTTCGCTCGCAATGACGAGGTGAACACTTCGGTTTTTTTCGTCTTATCCAATTCTTCATTTTCCTGATTCATGACCGACAAATCGCTGTCCAGCCTGACGCGCATGCTGGGCGTGCTGGACCTGTTCACTGAAAACCAGTTGAGCTGGACCGCCGAGGCCATTACCGAGGCGCTACAGGTCTCTCTGCCCACGGGCTACCGCTACGTGAAGGTGCTGGTTGACGCTGGCCTGCTTCAGCGCGGTGCCGACTCGCACTACACGCTGGGGCCGCGCATCATCGTGCTGGACCACTTCATCCGCAAGTCGGACCCTGTGCTGCAGCATGCCGTGCCGTTCATGAAAGAGCTGGTGGAAGCCACCGGTTTTGACTGCGTGATCTCCAGCCTGCACGGTGAACAGTTGCTCGACACGCATCGGGAGCTTGGCAAGGCACCCGCACTTTTAAGCTATGGCCGTGGCCGGCCGCGCCCCCTGTTTCAGGGCGGCGCACCCAAGGTCATCCTGTCGCGGTTCACCCCCGCCAGACTGCACCGCCTGTTTGATGGGCACCAGGCCGAGATTGCCCGCGTGGGCCTGCCTGCCGAGTGGGAGGCTTTTCGCAAATACTTCAGCGCGATTCGCAAAGCCGGGTTTTATATCTCCGGCGGCGAGCTGGAAGCCAGCCTGTCAGCTGTGGCGGCTCCCCTGGTGGCCAGTGATGGCAATGTGTTGGGTGCCATCTCGGTTGTGGGCACGGTGCAGCGCATGGCCGTGAT
>JANOAP010000642.1:0-2494 GCA_031411175.1 Rhodoferax sp.
CGGCGAGCTGGAACTGGTCAGCCCCGACGGCCAGATCGTGCACCACCTGGACTGGAATACGCTGCAGCCCGTGCCGCTGCTAAAGAACGTGATGCGCCTCACCGCGCCCAACCCTGGCGTAATGACCGGCCCCGGCACCAATAGCTATCTGGTGGGCGACCCCAACACAGGCTATATCGCCATTGACCCCGGCCCGGCTGATGCCGAGCACATCGAACGCCTGTGGCGTGCTGCAGGCGGCGACATCCGCATGATTGTGTGCACACACTCGCATGAAGATCACTCGCCCGGTGCGAAGCCGCTGCAAGCCTTGTGCGCACACGCCGCCCATGGCGTGCCACCCATTCTGGGCCTGCCCAGCCAGCCCACGGCACGCGCCAATTCTGAGTTTCACCCGGACCGGACGCTATTGAATCAGGAGCTTCTCAAGCTGGTTGCATGGGGCCTGGACGGCGATTTGACTCATACTTTAAAGGTCATCTACACGCCAGGGCACGCGGCCAACCATCTGTGCCTGGTGCTGGTGGAAGACGGTCTGCTGCTTAGTGGCGACCACATCCTGAACGGCAGCACCACCGTGGTCAACCCACCCGATGGGGAGATGAACGCCTACCTGGATTCGCTGGACACCTTAAGCGCCGCCTGCGTAGAGCACGACATCCACTTCATCCTGCCTGCCCATGGCTACGTGCTGGGCGATGCGCCGGGGGCCATCAGCCATCTGAAGGCGCACCGGCTCAGGCGCGAAGCAAAGATTCTGAAAGTGATGCAGGCCCAGCCCGATGGCAGCATGGACGACTGGGTGGCCCAGGCCTATGACGACGTGCCGCCGCGCATGTGGCCCGTGGCCAAACGGTCATTGTTGGCGCATGTGGAGCGGATTCAGGGGATGGGGTGATCTAGCAGGGCTATTGAAAACTCCGGGACTCATGCCCAGCTACAGGGCTGTTGAACTTTCACCCCAAGGCAGACATTGCCAGCATTTATCTTTTTCTGCCTTGCCTTGCTGCTTATCCTCTGGCTGGTGGGCCAGCCCTGGCTGACTGAGCGTCGCCGCCAGCGTATTCGCGCCCGGCCCTTCCCCGCCGCCTGGCGCGACATTCTGAAGCGGCGCGTGCCCTACGTGCGCGCCTTGCCGGCTGATCTGCAATTGCAGCTCAAGCAGCACATTCAGGTGTTTGTGGCCGAGAAGGCCTTCATTGGTTGTGACGGGCTGGACATCACCGACGAGATACGCGTCACGATTGCGGCACAGGCCTGCCTGCTGCTGCTCAACCGCCCGCGCGACTACTACCCCGGCCTGCGCCAGATCCTGGTCTACCCCGGCAGCTTTGTGGTGCAGCGCGGGCACACGGACCATGCCGGGATAACCCATGAAGGGCGGCAGGTACTGGCCGGTGAGTCGTGGTCACAGGGGCAGGTCATTCTGTCGTGGCATGACACGCTCATGGGGGCCGCCACGCCAAACGACGGCCAGAACGTGGTCATCCATGAGTTCGCCCATCAGTTGGACCAGGAAACCGGTGCCGCCAATGGTGCGCCGATACTGGCGCGGCGGGCGCACTACGAGCGCTGGTCTGCGGTGCTGGGGGCTGAATTCAGGGCGCTGCAGGCGCGTGCGTCGCGGTACCGGTATGACCACGACGGCGCGGATGAACCTTCACTCTTCAGCGACTACGGTGCCACCGACCCGGCCGAGTTTTTCGCGGTGATCACCGAGGTGTTCTTTGAGCAGCCCCAGCGCATGGCCGCAGAGCACCCGGCGCTGTATGGTGAGCTGTCAGGCTTTTACCGCCTTGACCCGCTGAGCTGGTAGGCCACACGCACTGGCCGTCGCTTCAAGGTTCGTTCAACAGGTCGTATTCGCCGGGCGTGTCCGGCAACGTGCTCAGGTCCAGCGGCCGCACCGCACCCATCCAGAGGGCACGATCACGGTGATCCACCAGATCGCTGTCGCTGATGGGGTGGATGAAGACCACCAGGCCCCTGCGGTTCATCGCCAGCCAGGGCACAACTTCACCAAACAGCGCGGGTTTGAAGGCCAGCTGGCAGCTCCAGTCTGGGTGTGGACCCACCGGCTTTTCATGCACACGCCCCATCTTCAGGGGGAACCGCTGCGCCGCCGCCTCACACAGTGCACGGGCTTGCGCAAGGGACTGCGCGTCGAAATACACATGGGCGTGAAAACCATGGATGCGGGGGGTGTCAGGCGTTTGCATGGCGGGGGTTTCGGCAGGTAACATGGCCCAATGATCGCAGAACACAAGCCCACCATCAAACTAAAACCCCCTTCTGCACAAACCCTGCAAAGCAAGAACGATGGGCAGCGTCTGGCCAAGCGTGTGGCCGAAATGCTGCCGTGTTCACGCCGCGAGGCAGAGCAGTACATTGAAGGCGGCTGGGTGCGGGTGGACGGCCAGGTGGTGGAAGACCCGCCGTTTCGGGTGCTGCCCACCCACAAGGTCGAACTGGACAAGAACGCGAGCCTGATGAC
>JANOAP010000643.1:0-2933 GCA_031411175.1 Rhodoferax sp.
CTTTGCACCGCCTCACGCAGGTTGGATTGAGCAATGCGCGAATGCTCCCGCATCAGGCTCTCGGCACGCGAGCCCTCGCGGTTTTCGATGGCGTCCAGCACCTGCCAGTGCTGGTTTTGGGCCACCACGAACATGTCGCGCGCCTTGGGGGTATTGGCCTGCACCACGACGAAGCCAGAGGGCGATGCGAACGGCATGCTGCACACGCGCTCCAGCTCCCGCCCGATGACGGTGCTGCCAGCCATCTCGATCAGGCGGGCATGAAAGGTTTCGTTGAGCGCCACATAACGTGCAAACGCCTCGTCATTCAGCGCAGACTGGCTCAGCAGGCCATCGATGTCGCGCAGGCACTCCCGGGCTTCGGCCAGCACCACGGGCGGCGCGCCGCGCTCTGCGGCAAGGCGCGCAGACAGGCCCTCCAGCGTGCCCCGCAACTCGATCGCGTCGGACACCTCGCGCTCGGAAAACGTCTTGACGGCATAGCCGCCGTTGGGCAAAGCGTCCAGCAGGCCCTCTTGCTCCAGCCGCATCAAGGCGGCGCGAATGGGTGTGCGCGAGAACCCGAGCTTCTCCACAATGGACAGCTCGGCAATGCGCGCGCCACCGGGCAGATCCCCCGCGAGAATCATCTCGCGCAGGCGCAACTGCGCCTTCAGTTGCACGCTTTGCTGTGATCCGTCAGCGTAATTTCGACCATCGCCTCTTCCTTCAACCCTCGTATCTATTGAGGTTACAGATACAGGTTTGGTAGCAGCCTTCATCAGGCGCTCTGGCGGATAGGAATCACCTGCGCTGCTGGCTTCTCTTTGGCCACCAGGCCATCAATCAGACGCCGCGCCCACATGGAACCGGCGTCAATGTTGAGGTTGTAGAACTTGTGGTCCGGGTGGTCGTTCATGGCCTGCTGCTGCGCCTCCAGCACGTGCTCGTCTTCGCGGAAGATGGTGGCCACCCCCTCGCGAAGCTGGTGCGTGAGGCGCTGCTCACCCAGGCTGTAATTGCGGGCAAAGGCCCAGAAATACAGGCAGGTCTTGTCGGTCTCGGGCGTGATGGTGTTGAGCACATAACCGTTCACGCCCCGGCTGCGGTCGCCGGTGCGGCTGTCACCGGCGTTGCCGCCAACGGGCACGGCACCTGTACCGGTTTCGGCTACACCCACGTCAATGTTCACGGTGCAGGGTGCCTCAAAGTGGATGATCTGCCAGCGGTCCACCGGGCCTTGGTAACCCAGCGACTGCTTGATCTGCCCAGCCCAGAAGGGGGGTGCGTCTATGTTTTCCATCCAGCGTGTCACGGTGGCAGTGCGGTCGCCATGGGTGGCCACAAACGGCGCCTCGGCCACCGCACGGTTGCCAATGCTGGAGCCGTGCACGAAGGTCTCATGGGTGAGGTCCATCAGGTTGTCCACCACCAGGCGGTAGTCGCAATTGACACGGATCATCTTGCCGTCGCCCGCCCAGGCGGGGTCGGCGTTCCAGTGCATGTCGGGCACCAGGGCGGGGTCGGCCTTGGCCGGGTCACCGGGCCAGACCCAGACGAAGCGGTATTTTTCGATCACAGGAAAGCTGCGCACACAGGCCGATGGATTCAACGTCTCCTGGCTGGGCATGTGGGTGCACCGGCCCTGTGCGTTGAAGACCAGGCCGTGGTAGCCGCAGGTGAGCTCATCGCCATCCAGATGCCCCAGCGACAAAGGCATCAAACGGTGCCAGCACGCGTCTTCGAGTGCAGCGACCGTGCCATCCATGCGCCGGAACATCACCAGCTTCTGGTTGCACACGGTGCGTGCCATGAGTTTGCGATCCACCTCGACGTCGTAGGCGGCGGCGTACCAAGCGTTAAGCGGGAAAGTGGGTTGTGTTGAGTTCATGGATACTTATTGTATACATTGATGGAGAAATATCAATAAATTTGACCAATTAATGATGTTTTTCGAATATTTTGTATTCATAGTACGTATTTTGGATGGTCTAATATTCAGCCTCACGCATCAATACCTACGGAGAACCCCATGATGAAACTTCCCGCTCACTACGACCACGTGGGCAGCTTTTTGCGCCCCAAATACCTGCTGGATGCGCGCGCGCAAAAGGCTGACGGCACGATCAACGCCGAGCAATTGCGCCTGGTCGAAGACAAGGCCATCACCGAGATCGTGAAGTTCCAGGAAGATGTGGGCCTGAAAAGCATCACCGATGGCGAGTTCCGCCGGACATTTTTTCACCTTGACTTTCTGGAGCAACTCGGCGGAGTGAAGGTCGGCGAGGCCACACTCGCCGTCGGCGCAGACGGTAAAGAGCATCTGGTGCCACCCGCCATTCACGTGGTGGACAAAGTCACCCATGCCAAGCAAATCCAGCTGGCCGATTTCAAATACCTCAAGTCACAAGTTAGCAGTGGCCTCACGCCCAAGGTGACCATCCCCTCGCCCACCATGCTGCACTTTCGCGGTGGCCGCGCGGGCATCAACCGCACTGCCTACCCCGAACTGGAGCCGGTGTTTTATGAAGACGTGGCCAAGGCCTATGGCGACGAGCTGCGCAGCCTGTCTGCCGCCGGTTGCAACTACGTGCAGATGGACGACACCAACCTGGCCTACCTGTGTGACGAGAAAATGCGCGAAGCTGCGCGCGGTCGCGGTGATGACCCCAATGAGCTGGCCCACCGCTACGCCAAGTTCATCAACCTGGTGGTGGCGCAAAAGCCCGTTGGCATGACGCTGGCCATGCATTTGTGCCGGGGCAACTTCAAGAGCACGCATGCAGCATCGGGCAACTACGAACCCGTGGCCGAGGCCCTGCTCCAGGAGATGAACCTGGATGCCTATTTCATGGAGTACGACGATGACCGCAGCGGCGACTTCAAACCCCTGCGTTACCTGCCCAAAGGCAAGACCGTGGTGCTGGGCCTGGTCACCACCAAGTTTGGCGCGC
>JANOAP010000644.1:0-2924 GCA_031411175.1 Rhodoferax sp.
CTTCTGCGGCACCTGCTTCGGCATAGAACTCGACCAGCGGGCTGATGCTGCCGCTGGCTGCACTTGAGGCTAAAGCTGCGCTTTCAATGCGCACCTCAGCCGCACTCACATGGCTGGCCATGCGGGCCAACGCCCGGCTTGCGGCGCGAAGCGCCTCAGCCAGTGCGTGGCGAACGGGATACCCGGATGAGACACCGATGCCCACACTGGCGGACAGGTAACTCGAAGACAAACTTTCTGTCATGTTATTTCTCCTGAGCCTTCGCACTCACATGACATTCGTGGCGCGAAGGCAGATTTTTTCTAGGGGCTGGGCGGCCTGGCACGGTTTGGCGCATGGCGCAGCAATCCGTAACCAGGTTGGTGGTAGATGCCGACTGCATTGACCACCAACATGGGCTGAACAACGGCTGGGTAACTAATAGAGACTGGGTTCATGGCACGCTCCTTGGTTAAAAACAAAACTGGCTTCACAAAGTGAAACGGCCCGGGGCAATTTGCACCCGGGCCGTTGTGTAGAAAAATCTCTTTATCTTGAGATCAATTCACACCGCACCCGGGTGGGGCCGCAAAGTTGGACGACATGACCGGCAGACCCAGCGCGCCGCACATGCCAGACCATTGCGCAATGGATGCGCAATGTTTGGCGGTTCGGTACAGGGTTGAAGTCATGGGGTCTCGGTTAAAGGGTTGATCGGAGATGAAATGATAAGGATGAACTGGCTGCAGACAAAGCGAATTCGCACGCGCTTTTGAAAAACCAATTCTTGCGTCGCTCTTGTGTAGCAATGGCACGACAGAACCTGCACCCGCAATGGACAGTGCCTTCACCCCAGACTTTGGTAAACCGCCGTCTCGAAGTCCACAAACAGCGGCAGCGAATGAACATCCGCAAACGGCAGAATCTGGGTTGCATACAAACCTGCAATGCCTCGGGTCGGGTCAATCCAGTAGTAGGCGTTGCTCAACCCCGCCCATGAAAGGCTTCCAGCAGACCGGCCCGTGGGTGCCTGCTCCTGATTGATCTGAAAACTCAAACCCCAATTCTTGCGAAGACCCGGAAAGAACTCTGCATTGCGCGAGCGCGCGGGCAGCACCGACTTGAGCTCGGTCACGACACATTCACCCATGGCATTGCGCGACATCAGGTCAACGGTCTCGGGCTTCAAGACCTGTTGGCCATTGCCTCGCCCCCGGTTCAGGATCATCTGCACAAATTTCGCATAGTCCGCCACCGTGGAATACAACCCGCCGCCGCCCAGCTCAATCTGCGGGTCCTGCAGGATTTCCATCTCCATCATTGGCGTCAGCGCGCCATCGTCACCACGCTGATGCACCTTCGCCATGCGTTCGCGCATGTCGGGGCGTATTTTGAAAGCGGTGTCTTTCATGCCCAGCGGGCCGAGCAAGTGCTCTTGCAGGTAGTCGCCCAAACGCCTACCTGTCACCACTTGCAACATCATCGCCGCATGGTCAATGCCAATGCTGTAATTCCATCGCTCGCCGGGGTCAAATAAAAGCGCGGTCTGCAAAGCCCGCTCCTGCCCGCTTTGCATGCTGGGCAGACCCATCGCAGCGGCATAGCGGCCCACTTCGACGTTCCAGGTGTCGTAGCCAAAACCGGCGGTGTGTGTGAGCAGGTGGCGCAGCGTGATGGCGCGCTTTGGCGCGCGGGTCAACGGCTGGCCTTGCGCGTCAAAGCCTATCAGCACGGGGACTTGAGCCAGGGTGGGCACAACGTCACTGGCGGGGGCATCCAGGTCAAGGCGGCCCTGCTCCACAAGCTGCATCACGGCGGTGGCGGTCACGGCCTTGGTCATGGACGCAATCCAGACCACGGTGTCGATACCCATGGCGGCGTCTTGCCCGAGCACCCGTTTGCCGAAGCCACCCTCATACAAAACGCCTTGGCCATTGACCACCATGGCGGCCACACCGGGGACGTGGCCGGTGGCCACGGCTTTGGCCAAAAGACCGTCTACTTTCGCTTTCATGTCAGACATCGTGCAATGTTCCTCGGGTTTGTACTTAGGGTTGCGGAGGCTGTCACCAGCCGGACTTCGCGATGCTGTGTCCAGTACGACAATGCCCGCTCACACCTGCAACCCACAGAGGCAATTGTCATGGATTTAAGCTATTCAACAGAAGAACAGGCTTTTCGCAACGAAGTGCGCGAGTGGCTGTCTGCCAACCTGCCCGCCGACATCCGCGCCAAGGTGGTTGGCTACCAGCACTTGAGCAAGGATGACTACATCCGCTGGCACAAGATTCTCGCGGCCAAGGGCTGGTCGGTACCGCACTGGCCCTCTGACTGGGGTGGCACGGGCTGGGACATCACCCAGCGCTATATCTACGAAGAAGAATTCGGCCTGGCGGGCGCACCGGGCCTGCCGCCTTTTGGCCCGGCCATGTGTGCCTCAGTGCTTCACAAGTTTGGCTCGCCCGAGCAGAAGGCGCGCTTTTTGCCGCGCATCCGTGAAGGTGATGACTTCTGGGTGCAGGGCTACTCCGAGCCCGGTGCCGGCTCTGACCTGGCGGCGCTCAAGACGCGTGCCGAACGCAAGGGCGACCATTACGTCGTGAACGGCCAGAAGATCTGGACCACGCTGGGCCACTACGGCGACTGGATCTTCTGCCTGGTGCGCACCGACACCAATGCCGAGAAGCGCCAGGAAGGCATCAGCTTCCTGTTGATGGACATGAAGACCCCCGGCATCACCGTGCGCCCGTTGATCCTCATGGATGGCGGGCACGAGGTCAACGAGATCTTTTTCGACGACGTGAAAGTGCCGGTCGAAAACCTGGTGTACCAGGAGAACAAGGGCTGGACGGTCGCCAAGTACCTGCTGGGCCACGAGCGCATGGGCTCAGGCAACGTGGGCGGCAGCAAGCGTGAACTGGCCGCACTGCGCGCACTGGCTGCA
>JANOAP010000645.1:0-5818 GCA_031411175.1 Rhodoferax sp.
CTGCGCAGGTCAAGGAGGAGCCCGCGCAGCGGGCGGGGGACACGGAGCAGGGCACCCGGCCCCTCAAGTGCCCGGTCGCTCAGGCTCCCAGCCGCGCTAACTGGTCTTGTACTTTGGCCAGGGTAGACACAAAGTCAGCCACGCGTTTGCGGGCCTGCTCAATCACTACGGGTGGGGCTTTGGCCACAAAGGCTTCGTTGCCCAGGTTGTTGTTGGCCTTGCTGATTTCGCCTTCCAGCCGCGCTACCTCCTTGGCAAGACGCACTTTTTCGGCTGCAACATCAATCTGCATGTGCAGGCAAATGCGAGCTTCGCCCACCATGGCGACGGGCGCTGCTTGCGCCGCCGCTTGCCAGCTTGCCTCGTCGTCAAACACCTTGACTTCGCTGAGCTTGGCCAGGGCCTGCAACACGGGGGCCGCCTGCGTCATGAAGGTGGTTTCAGCAGCTGATTGAGCCAGCACATAGAGCGGCAGTTTGGTGGCCGGTGACACACTCATTTCGCCACGCAGATTACGACAGGCATCGACCAGCTGTTTGAGCTTGGCCACGTGGGCTATGGCCGCTGGGTCAATCTTCTCCAATTGGGCTTGTGGGTAGCGGGCAATGCTGACCGACTCGCCTGGAAGCCCGGCGACGACCGACACCTTTTGCCATAGCGCTTCGGTGATAAATGGAATCACCGGGTGGGCCAGGCGCAAGATGCATTCCAGTGTGCGGATGAGGGTGCGGCGTGTAGCCCTTTTTTCTGCGTCAGTGCCAGTCTGGATCTGCACCTTGGCAATCTCCAGATACCAGTCACAGAACTCGTTCCAGACGAAGTCATAAATGCTGCTGGCTACATTGTCCAGACGGTAGTCGGCAAAGCCCTTGGCCACATCGGCCTCCACCTGTTGCATGACAGAGCTGATCCAGCGGTCGGCCTGGCTGAAGCGCATGTAGCCGTGGAAGGGGCCGGCGGGCGCGGTCTCGCGGCCGTCCGCATCCTGTACAGCGGGCTGGCATTCGGCCTTGGTGTGTTCCTTGAGGCCGCAGTCCTGCCCCTCGCAGTTCATCAGCACAAACCGTGTGGCGTTCCATAACTTGTTGCAAAAGTTGCGGTAGCCCTCACAGCGCTTGCTGTCGAAATTGATGCTGCGCCCCAATGACGCGAGCGACGCAAACGTGAACCGCAGTGCGTCGGCCCCAAACGCGGGGATGCCGGTGGGGAATTCTTTCTCGGTGTTCTTGCGCACCTGGGGCGCGGTCTCGGGCTTGCGCAGGCCCTCCGACCGTTTGCCCAGCAACGCGGGCAAATCAATGCCGTCAATCAGATCCACCGGGTCCAGTACATTGCCTTCGGACTTGCTCATTTTTTTGCCCTGCGCATCACGCACCAGGCCATGGATGTAGACGTGTCTGAAAGGCACCTGGCCCGTGAAATGCGTGGTCATCATGATCATCCGGGCGACCCAGAAAAAGATGATGTCGTAGCCGGTGACCAGTACGCTGCTGGGCAGGTACAGGTCGTAATCGTTCAATTGCCCTTCGACAGGCTCAGGGCGAACGGCGGGGGAGGTAGCTGCCTCGGGCCAACCCATGGTGCTGAAAGGCACGAGGGCTGAGGAATACCAGGTGTCCAGCACATCCTCGTCGCGCTTGAGTGTCTTGCCGGGGGCCTTGGCTTGCGCCTCAGCTTCATCACGCGCCACGTAGACCTTGCCATCTTCGTCGTACCAGGCCGGAATCTGGTGCCCCCACCAGAGCTGGCGGCTGATGCACCAGTCCTGGATGTTGTTCATCCACTGGTTGTAGGTGTTGATCCAGTTCTCGGGTACGAATTTGACTTCGCCAGACTGAACCGCGTCGATGGCTTTTTGTGCAATAGAGCGTTGATCGAAGGCACTGAAATTTTTCGACGGGCCGCCCCTAGAAAAATTGGCCCCCTCGGGGGGCAGCGAACCACCCGAAGGGAGGAGCGTGGGGGCTTTGTTCATGGCCACAAACCATTGGTCGGTCAGCATCGGCTCCACCA
This sequence comes from Rhodoferax sp., assembly GCA_031411175.1. Taxonomy (GTDB): domain Bacteria; phylum Pseudomonadota; class Gammaproteobacteria; order Burkholderiales; family Burkholderiaceae_C; genus JANYCG01. The sequence continues at coordinate 2,014 of JANOAP010000645.1, forward strand.
CCTGGCCGGTGCGGGCGCACACAGGCACCATGTTTTTGTGCGGCACAGCTTTTTGCAGGAAGCCTTGCGCCTCCAGATCTTTGAGCACGGCCTTGCGGCAGTCGTAACGGTCCAGCCCCCGATAAATCGCAGGGCCGTTTTCGTTGATCTTCGCGTCCAGCGTAAAGATGCTGATTAGTGGCAGGCCATGGCGTTGCGCACAGGCGTAGTCGTTGAAGTCATGGGCACCGGTGATCTTGACACAACCACTGCCGAACTCACGGTCCACAAAGTCGTCGGCAATGATGGGAATCTGCCGGTCGCACAGGGGCAGGTCCACCATTTTGCCGACCAGGTGTTTGTAGCGTTCATCTTCGGGGTGCACGGCCAGCGCGCCGTCGGCCAGCATGGTCTCGGGTCGGGTGGTGGCAATGTGCATGCCGCGCAGCGGAGTGCCATCTGCGGCGGTTTGTGGGCCGTCGCTGAACGGGTATTCGATGTGCCACATGAAACCTTCGCGTTCTTCGCTTTCCACCTCAAGGTCGCTCACGGCGCTTTGCAGTACTGGGTCCCAGTTCACCAGGCGCTTGCCACGGTAGATCAGGCCCTGTTCGTACAGGCGCACAAAGGTCTCGGTCACGGTTTTGGACAGCTTGGGGTCCATGGTGAAGTATTCGCGGCTCCAGTCCACACTGTCGCCCATGCGGCGCATCTGGCTGGTGATGGTGTTGCCGCTTCTCTCCTTCCACTCCCACACTTTGGAGACGAAATTTTTGCGTGCTTCAAAGGGTGTGGGGCCCATGTCGTGGCGGCTGATGCCCTGCGCCTGCAACTGGCGCTCCACCACAATTTGTGTGGCAATGCCGGCGTGGTCGGTGCCCGGCACCCACACCGTGTTGTGGCCCAGCATGCGGTGGTAACGCGTGAGGCTGTCCATGATGGTCTGGTTGAACGCATGGCCCATGTGCAGCGTGCCCGTTACATTGGGCGGCGGCAACTGGATGGCAAAGGCCGGGGCATCGGCTTGAGGCTGGCCGGTGCCACGGTACCCCGCCACACCATAGCCACGGCGCTCCCACTCTGGCCCCCAATGCGCTTCCAGCGCGGCGGGCTCAAATGATTTGGAGAGGCTATCAAGGCCGGGTTGGCTGGTCGGGGTCAATGCGTCGGTCATGGTGGGTCTTTGGAAAGCAGAAACAAAAACGGCATCCCGCAGGATGCCGTTGTTCAGAAGGCAGGGAAGCCCGATTTTATTCGACCTGACCTGTTGCCTTCATGTTGCGGTCTACTTTCTGTTCGTCTCTTTAGCAACCTGCTTGCCCACCAGTGCACCACCTGCGGCACCAGCTGCCGTGCCTAAGGTGCTGCCGCCCGTTAATACCGAGCCCACCACGCCACCCACAACGGCACCAGACACAATGCCAATGTCTTGTCGCGATGGGGGTGACGAGCACGCAGCCATAGAGCTACAAACGACCAACGCACAAAAAACCTGTCTCATGAAATACCTCGCAGTTGATATGCTGCAAGTGTGCCTGTTCCGCTCAAAAAATTGAAGAAAATGCCTGTAAGCCCTAGTAACAATTGCATCAACAGCTATCAATTGAGTAGCGGGCCACATTTCTGGCGTGACAAGAGGCCCGTGGTTTCAGGCAGCCAGGTCCCGCGCTGCCGCAATACACTGGGCGAGCACCTGTGCGTCCCCGATCTGGTTGGCCAGCAGCAGAATGAGTCGGGCATTGAGCAGCGCTGATTCGTCCGGGTTCAGACCCACATGGGCATCCAGCAGTTGTTCATAGAAGCCGTCGGCATCAGCCAGGTTGGGCGTTGTTTTCATCATGGGGATTACCGCCTAAGGGCTAGCGCTTTTTGCAGCAGGGCTGTGACCTGGCTGCGCCACTGGGGTCCACCTGTTCCGGTGCCTGCCAGGTAGGCATCGGGGCGCAGCAACGCCCAGCGTGAAGACTCGGCTTGTGCGGCCACACGCAAATGGCCGTGCGGGTCAAACACATGCTCCAGGGCAGCAGGTGCCTGGGTGGGTTTCAGCACCTGCACCACACGCAGCGGGTACTGCTGTGCCAGGGCTTGCAGGCGTGGCACATCCATGGCCGGTATGCGGCCAAACACCAGCAGCAGCAAGCGGCCTTCGCACCAGGTGAGCAGCTCATTCAGCGTGCCTTGTTGTATGCCCTGCTGATCAAAGCCGATGGTGACGTTTTGCACTGATATTCCCCCCAGGCCTGGCTTGTTTTGTGAGCCGCACTCACACACCATTGACTGGGTGTAGGCATTGGCCACCGCCATGCGCCCGGTGTTGATCAGCGCACGCGCAAACAGATGCTGTTTGGCCAGGCTGATGGTGGCATTGCGAAACACGCGCTCCATGCCATCTGCAGGGCGCAGAAAGCGCGCCGTGCGGTTGGTGACCTGTACGTTTTGCTGTGCGGCTTCACAACGCTCCTGGTCGTAGCTGCCCAGCAAACCTGGGGCTGCCTGGTTGCGCAGCACGGCGGCCAGTTTCCACGCCAGGTTGTCGGCATCAGCCACGCCGGTGTTGCCACCCCGTGCGCCAAACGGGCTGACAATCTTGGCCGTATCACCCATGAAAAACACCCGGCCAGCGCGCAAGCAGTCCAAGCACTGGCTTTTGTAGGCATAGGGGCCAACCCAGACGATTTCGACCTCCACGTCCTGGCCAAACTGGCGCTGCAGGCGTTCGCGCACCACGTCTTCGCGGCTCACATAGTCGGGGTCCGCATTGGGAGCCATCTGGTAGTCGATGCGCCAGACGTTGTCGGCCATCAGGTGCTGCCAGACGGCCCGGTTTTCGTTGAAAGGCGCTTCAATCCAGGTGTGCCGCTCCACAGGCGGGTGTTTGGAAAAACGCACATCGGCAATGCACCACCGGTCATCCCCCTTTTTGGACTGCATCGTCGCACCCACCCATTTGTGAAAGGGCGTGTGCGAGCCGGTGGCGTCAATCACGTGGTCCGCGTCGATTTGGTAGTTACCCGCCGGCGTCTGGACCGTGAGCGTGGCGAAATCGGCATTCTGCTCAAAGGCGGTCACGCGGGAACTCCAGCGCAGGTCCACATGGCCCAGCGTCAGAATTCGCTCGACCAGAAAGCCTTCGATGTAGAACTGCTGAAGGATGATGAAGGGCGGCTGGCTTGACAGGTTGAAGTTGCTTTGCTGTCGCAAGTCAAACGAATAGACCTCGGTCTCGCCCGCAAAGGTGCGGCCTACGCTCCACTGGATGCCTTTGCCGACGATGCGCTCATAAATGCCCAGCTTGTGAAAAATTTCCAGTGACTTTTGCGTGTAGCAAATGCCGCGCGACGATGCGCCTTTGACACCCACTGTGTTGTCTTCGTCCAGCAGCACGGCTTTCACGCCCAGGTGCGCCAGAGCGCACGCCAGCGTGAGACCGGTGATGCCACCCCCCACGATCACCACGGGGTGGCGGATGCGCTTGTGGCTGGTCAATTCAGACGGGGCAACAAACGGGTACTCGGGTAGTTGGTAGCCCGAACCCTGCGTGAATTCATAGCCATTGGTAAAGCCTGTTTCGGCGTAATCACTCCTGTGACGGACTTGCGCCATGGTGCGGGTATCCTGCACGGTCTACTTTTTTGCGGATTCAAGCCGGTTTGGCGAATTCGGGCCGGTCGTTTTGCTGCGGTTTGAGCGTTTGAGTTGCTTTGCCTTCGGCGCGGTCTTTGCGCCACTGGGCCTTGCGTGCGGTCCACTCGTCCAGCCGCGCATGGGCGGTTTTGCTCTCTTTCAGCATTTCAAACTCATCAGCCAGTTGGGCCGAGAGCTCCAG
>JANOAP010000646.1:0-1997 GCA_031411175.1 Rhodoferax sp.
GGAAGCGAGAGGATTGAAATGGGGTCTAGCGCAAACCTTTCCACCACAGTACGTTGGTGCGGGCCTGCCCTACTGTCAGCACTTCGCCGATCAGCGGTGTGGCCAGCTCGATGCCGTTGCGCTCGGCCAGCGCGGCCAGGCGCTCCAGCGGGTCTTGCCAGGGGTGAAAGGCCAGATCAAAGGTGCTGTTGTGCACGCCGTAAAGCGTCCTGGCCTTGACATCCTGAAAGGCCTGCAGGGTTTGCTCCGGCGTCATGTGCACGGCGGGCCAGTAGCTGTCGTATGCACCGTTTTCCATCAGCGCCAGATCGAAGCCGCCAAAGCGCGCGCCAATCTGCTTGAACCCGGGCAAGTAGCCCGAATCGCCGCTGTAGAAAATGCGTTGATCGCCACTCTGGAGTACCCAAGAGGCCCACAGCGTTTCATTGCGGTCCGTCAGGCTGCGGCCAGAGAAGTGCTGGGCGGGTGTGGCCGTCAGCGTCACCCCGCCCTGGGCCTGGGTGGCATGACTATGGGTTTGCCACCAGTCCAGCTCGGTAATGCGCTCTGCGGCTACGCCCATGCCCTGCAGGCGGCGGCCCACGCCCAGGGGCACAAAATACCGTTTCACCTTGCCATTCAGGTACTCGATGGTGGCGGTGTCCAGGTGGTCATAGTGGTCGTGCGACAACACCAGGCCTTCGATGTCGGGTAGCTCGGTTAGCGCAATCGGGCTGGGGTGAAAGCGCTTGGGGCCAATCCACTGCAGGGGGGAGGTGCGCTCGCTGAACACCGGGTCGATCAACCAGTAGCTGCCGCGCAACTTGAGCAAGTGCGACGAATGCCCCAGCCGCACCACGTGGTTGCGCGTGTTGTCCAGTGCATCCAGCTGCGCACGGCTCAGCGGCTTCATGGGGATGGCGTCCACAGGCACGGTGCCGACCTTGGTTTCGGTCAGCACGCGCCACCAAATTTTGAAGCTGCTTTGCTGAGGCAGGACATCGGGGTTATCCATGTTGTGAAAGCCACAACCCTTGTACTGGGGCGATTGCGCGTAGGGGCTTTCGCACACCTTGTCCGGCGACGTGCTGCACGCTGCCGCCAGCCCCAGCATCGCCAAACCCGCGCAGGTTTTGGCGATTGACTTCAACAGACGTCCAAGGCCTGTGCCAATGCCTGTAGAACAACCCGCGATAGGCATTGCTTTTGTCATAAGGGAATTTATATTCGGTTAAAAGTTAAAATTAAGTTACAGAAAATCAAGCTTTGATGCCGTCCCAGCACAGCGAGAACGCCATGTTCAGTGTGGCCTCGTCGCCGGGCAGCGACTGGCTGCGGATCAGGTTGGCTGTCTCGCGCACCGAGCCTGCCATGCTGCCCAGCAGCAGCATGGCAGGCACAGTCTTCAAAACCTCTTGCCGCTGCCCCTCCGCGATCAGCACAAAAAACCGCACGAACAGGCGGGACACCAGTTCACGGTTCTCTTCGGTGAACCATGGCGAGTTGTAGAACTGCTCCTGGAAGACCACCTCGGCGTAGTGTTCAAGCCGGTTGCTCACCATGTTGCCCCAGATGCGGCGCACCCGGGCACGCAGGGGTGCGGTATCGACCACGCCTTCCATGAAACGCGCGGCGGTCGCCGTCTTGGCGGTTTCGTACAGTTGGCTGATCAGCGCGTCTTTGGACGGGTAATACACATACAGTGTGCTGGTCGCCACCCCCGCCGCCTTGGCGATGCTGGCCATGGTGAGGCCGCTTAAACCCGTTTGCTCGACCAGGGCGAAGGTGGCCTCGGAGATAGCGCGCAGTTTTTCGTCGTCTTTGGGTTTCATGGAAAAGCCAGTATAGGCGAATTATTATTCGGCTACAAGGCGGCAGCAGTTGGGCAGCAGCAGCCAGCGACAGCCAACGATTACCATCGCACCTGTCATGTCCATGTCTCGCCCCGCCATTGAAGTTGCTGTTGTCATGCGCCGTGAGCGCATTGAGGGCGCAGCCAGTCGCTGGCAGACCTGGCG
>JANOAP010000647.1:0-2196 GCA_031411175.1 Rhodoferax sp.
GAGAATCACTCTTCGGCATCTCGAGGCATTTCGCGCCGTCATGGTTCGGCGCACTGTTACCGGCGCCGCAGAAATGCTTGGGGTCACTCAGCCGGTCGTGACGCGCCTGATCGCGGATCTTGAGGAACGCATCGCAATTCCTCTGTTCAAGCGCGCGAGCGGACGCCTGGCGCCTACGCCGGAGGCCGCCCTGCTGTTTGAAGACGTGCATCAGTCATTGATGGGCATCGAGCGCATTGCCAACGCGGCCTCCAATATCAAGATGCTGAAGCTGGCGCATCTCAGGATTGCCGCTGCTCCAGCCATGGCGCTCTCCTTCTTGCCCCGCACCATTGCGAGCTTCACGAGCGAAAACTCGGAGACTTTGGTATCCTTGGAGACTCACAGCACGCCCAACGTGCTCGACATGGTGCAGAGCGGTCGCTGCGACCTGGGCTTCGCGATGCTGAACATGCGAAAGACCCGGCACGAAAATAATGAGGTCCTGGTGTCAGCCAGAATGGTGGGCGTGGTACCGATCCACCATCGCCTGGCAAGTCGCAAAGTTTTGCATCCCAAGGATTTTGAAGGCGAGCGCTTCATCGCGCCGACGGCCTTGATGGAATCGCGCACCAAGATCGATGCGCTGATGCTGTCGCACGGCGTCAATCGCCGCATCAACGTCGAGACCCAGTTTTCTTCCGCCATGGTCAAGTTGGTCGAAGCAGGCGCTGGTCTCGCCCTCATCGAACCCCTGACGGCCAGCGCCTACACGGGGGGCTTGCTCAAGTTCATCCCATTCGAGCCCGAGATAGTCTCTGATTACTCCATCGTGATTTCGCCGCGCATGTCATCCACACTCATCCTCAAGCCCTTCATTGACCATGCCCGACGGGAGATCCGCAAGATGCTCCCCGCGCACCTTATTGTTCGCAGTTGAAGACGGGATAACGCGTCAGGCCTGATCCGGCGGTGTTGGGGCCGGACTCAGGTCATGCCCAGCCGCAGCGCCAAAGTGCCCGCCAGTACAAACGCGGCAATGAACAGCGTCTCGCCAACCAGCATCACCACGGGCTGCCAGCCGAGTTTGGCCAGGTCTTCGAAACTGGTTTTGATGCCTGCAGCGGCAATTGCCGTTACCAGCAACCCACGCGAAACATCTCCCGCGATCTTCGCTACGGGCGGCTGAATGACACCCACGGTGGCCAGCAACACCAGCACGATGAACGCGACCAGAAAGCCGGGGATCAGGGGCACGTCCTGACCCGAGACCTGCACATCCGGGTGATTCCGATAGGCAATCACGATGACCAGCACCACCGGCATCAGCAACATCACGCGAAACAGCTTGACCACGGTGGCGGTGTCCCCCGCCTGGGGGCCGAGCATCATGCCGGCCGCCACGACCTGCGCCACATCGTGAATCGTGCCGCCCAGAAAGATGCCTGCCGATTGCGGCTTGAGCCCTAGCCACTGCACGGTGAACGGATAAATCACCATGGCCAGCGTGGACAGCACCGTCACGCCCACCACCACCACCAGGGTGAAGCGCTCGTTGTCACGGGACTGCGGCAACACGCTTGAGATGGCCAGCGCGGCAGAGGCACCACAGATGGCCACGGCACCGCCTGTCAGCAAGCCCTGCGCCGGTGTTCTCTGGAGCCAGCGGGCCAGCAACAGCCCGAAGCCTATGGTGCCCGCCAGGGCGAGGGCGACCACCAGAGCCGTAGCGACACCCAGATGCTGGATCTGCCCAAACGTAATGCGCGCACCCAGCAGGGCCACACCACAGCGCAGCACCGTGCGGCCACAAAACTCCACACCGGTGCGCATTCCCGGGTGCGTGATCAGAAAATGAAACGCCAGGCCAATCAGCAAGGCATAAAGCAGTTGCGGCCCGCCAAAATGCTCGGACAAAAAGGTAGCCGCCAGCGCGATGACGACGCAAACCATGATGCCGGGCAGGTGACCGGCCAGGACGGCCTTTAATCGCAGAAGCATCAAGTCAACTGCGCTTGGACAGCAGGCTCACGTAGTCGTGCTGCTGGGTGTTGATGGTGGACACCCGGTACTCCACGGGCTTCTCGCCAAAGGTCAGCGCCGTGCGGTGCACCTCCAGCACCGGCGCACCGGGCAGCACACCCAGCACGCGACTGGCCTCACGGCTTGCAGGAATGGCCCGGGCCCGCTCACGATCGAGAACAACTATCTCGAGGC
>JANOAP010000648.1:0-2561 GCA_031411175.1 Rhodoferax sp.
GTTGTAGAAAATCGGGGCAATTTTGCTGCCCAGACAGACACCGCCAAAACGCTTGTTAGGCACAAACGGAATGTCTTCACCGGTGAACCACAGCACCGACGACCTGTCGCCAGCGCCTGACGCTTTCAGCCGCCCCGACATCCCGATGCACGCCTTGGCGATGCACAAGAACCCGCGCCCCGGCATCGTGCCCGAAGAAGAAGGCAAGCGTGGCCCGGTCAAGTTCATCGACTCGCTCAAAGCCAAGGGCAACCTGGTCGCTTACGTGGGTGACGTGGTGGGCACAGGCTCATCTCGCAAGTCGGCCACCAACTCGGTGCTGTGGTTCACCGGTGAAGACATTCCGTTTGTGCCTAACAAGCGTTTCGGCGGCGTGTGTCTCGGGTCAAAAATTGCCCCGATTTTCTACAACACCATGGAAGACTCCGGCGCGTTGCCGATTGAGCTGGACGTGAGCCAGATGAACATGGGTGATGTGATCGAGCTGCGTCCCTATGACGGCAAGGCTTTCAAGGACGGCAAGCAGATCGCCGAGTTCAAGGTCAAGAGCGATGTGCTGTTTGACGAAGTGCGCGCCGGTGGCCGCATTCCGCTCATCATTGGCCGTGGCCTGACCGCCAAGGCGCGCGAGGCGCTGGGCCTGCCTGTCAGCACCTTGTTCCGCTTGCCACACAACCCGGCTGATACCAAAAAGGGTTTCACGCTGGCGCAAAAAATGGTGGGCCGTGCCTGCGGTCTGCCCGTCATCAATGGCAACCAGCAAGGTGTGCGCCCCGACACCTATTGCGAGCCGAAAATGACCAGCGTGGGTTCACAAGACACCACCGGCCCGATGACTCGCGACGAGTTGAAAGACCTGGCTTGCCTGGGCTTCAGCGCCGACCTGGTGATGCAGTCCTTCTGCCACACGGCGGCTTACCCCAAGCCCGTGGACGTGAAGATGCACCACGAGTTGCCTGATTTCATGAGCACACGCGGCGGCATTCCATTGCGCCCCGGTGACGGCATCATCCATAGCTGGTTGAACCGCATGCTGCTGCCCGACACCGTGGGCACGGGCGGCGACAGCCACACGCGTTTCCCCATCGGCATCAGCTTCCCGGCCGGCTCCGGCCTGGTCGCGTTCGGTGCCGCCACGGGCGTGATGCCGCTGGACATGCCTGAGTCGGTGCTGGTGCGGTTCAAAGGCAAAATGCAGCCCGGTATCACCTTGCGTGATCTGGTCAATGCCATTCCGCTGTACGCCATCAAGGCGGGCTTGCTGACGGTAGCCAAGCAGGGCAAGATCAACATTTTCTCGGGCCGTATTCTGGAAATCGAAGGTTTGCCAGATTTGAAAGTGGAACAAGCATTTGAGCTGAGCGACGCATCCGCCGAGCGCAGTGCCGGTGGCTGCACGGTGCACCTGAACAAAGAGCCCATCATTGAATACATCACCAGCAACATCACCATGCTTAAGTGGATGATTGCGACGGGTTACTCTGATGTGCGCACCATCAACCGCCGCATCAAGGCGATGGAAGCCTGGCTGGCTGACCCGCAATTGCTCAAGGGCGATGCTGATGCCGAGTACGCAGCCGTCATCGAGATTGACCTAGCCGATATCCATGAGCCTATCGTGGCCTGCCCAAATGACCCCGACGATGTGAAAACCCTGGCCGATGTGGCGGGCTCCAAAATCGACGAGGTGTTCATCGGCAGTTGCATGACCAACATCGGCCACTTCCGTGCAGCCTCCAAGCTGCTGGAAAACAAGCGCGATATCCCCGTCAAGTTGTGGATGGCACCGCCGACCAAGATGGATGCCAAGCAATTGACTGAAGAAGGCCATTACGGCGTGCTGGGTTCTGCCGGTGCCCGCATGGAAATGCCCGGTTGCAGCCTGTGCATGGGCAACCAGGCGCAGGTGAAGGAGGGCGCCACCGTGTTCTCCACCAGCACGCGCAACTTCCCTAACCGTCTGGGCAAAAACAGCAATGTGTACCTGGGCTCTGCCGAGCTGGCCGCGATCTGCTCCAAGCTGGGCCGTATTCCGACCAAGGCCGAGTACATGGCCGACATGGGCGTGCTGACCGCATCCAGTGACCAGATCTACCAGTACCTTAACTTTGACAAAGTGAAGGACTACACCGACATCGCTGACACCGTGAAGGATGGCGTGGCGGCCTGATCGCACCCTGGTTCCACATAAAGCCCTGCGGTCATTGCCACAGGGCTTTTTTACGCCGGCCGCTATCGGCTTGCAATTTGGCAATGGTCGTCATGGCATTCGCCTGTTATCGCCACCACAAGAATCTGGCGACAGCCCCGGTACATCGCAGCCCTGGTGAGCGGGGGCATTGCGCTGTTGGAGTACCTGTTGCAGGTGCCGGCCAACCGCATCGGGTTCCAGCAGGCGGGCTTCAGCCTGGGGCAGCTGAAGATCATGCAAGAGGTGATCACGCTGGCGGTGTTTGTGCCATTTGCCATGATCTACATGGACGAGCCCTTCCGGCTGGACTACGTTTGGGCCGGTTTGTGCATGGTGGGCGCGGTTTATTTCATTTTTCGGGGGGCCTGAC
>JANOAP010000649.1:0-11430 GCA_031411175.1 Rhodoferax sp.
CCATCGACCCCAGTTTGCTGGCAGATGACAAAGACATGCTGGAAGACCTGGTTGCCGCCGCCTTCAATGCCGCTGTGCGCAAAGCTGAGGAGACCAGCCAGGAAAAGATGGGTAAATTGACTGCGGGGATGCCAGGTCTACCCGGAGGCATGAAGTTCCCCTTCTAGAGCCGCTGCGCCATCAATGGCTGACTCCAACTCGCTGGACGTTCTGATCCAGGCCCTGCGCAAGCTGCCGGGCGTGGGGGTGAAGTCGGCTTCTCGCATGGCGTTTCACCTCTTGCAGCATGACCGGCCGGGCGCGCAGGCGCTGTCCAGCGCGCTGGGTAACGCAGTGGCAACCGTGCGGCACTGTGAGCTGTGCAACACCTTCACTGAAGCCGAGGTCTGCGCGACCTGCCTTGACGCACGGCGCGACCATTCCAAGCTGTGTGTGGTGGAAACACCGGCCGATCAATCTGCGGTGGAGCGCACGGGCGCCTACAAGGGGCTCTACTTCGTGCTGATGGGCCACCTGAGCCCGCTCGACGGCATTGGCCCGAGAGACATCGGCCTGAAAAAGCTGCTTGACCGGGCGGCTGACGGCGTCGTGCATGAAGTCATTTTGGCCACCAATTTCACGGCCGAAGGTGAAGTCACGGCGCACGTCATCAATGAAACCCTGAAGGCTCGGGGTTTGCAACTCACGCGCCTGGCACGGGGTGTGCCTGTAGGCAGCGAGCTTGAGTATGTGGACCTGGGCACGATCGCCCACGCACTGGTGGACCGGCGCTAAGTAGAAACCCCCACGGGATGTTCCCGATGCGTCTTTGTCAAGGTCTTGGTAGCCTTGAAACACATCAAAAAGAAGATACAGCGGAGCACCCATGTCGTACCGGTTTCCCGACACGCCTTCCCGTCCCAAGCCCCTGTCACGGCGCAGCTTTGCATCTGTGGCTGCGCTGGTGGCTGCATCTGTGGCCGTGCCGACACTGCTGGCGCAATCGCGGCCAGAGAAGACCAGGGTTTTGATCGCCGTGGGCGGCAAATCTGCGTTTTATTGCCTGCCCCTCACCATCGCCGACCAACTGGGTTATTTCAAGGCCGAAGGTCTGGAGATCGAGATCAGCGATTTCGCCAGTGGCACGCGCGCACTGCAGGCGGCACTGGGCGGGGCGGCCGATGTGGTCAGCGGCGCGTTCGAGCACACCATCAACCTGCAAAGCAAAAACCAGTTCTTCCAGGCGTTTGTGTTGCAGGGGCGGGCACCACAAATCGCCATCGGCGTGTCCACCAGAACCATGCCGGGCTACAAGTCGCTGGCCGATCTCAAAGGCAAAAAGATCGGTGTGACGGCACCGGGTTCGTCAACCAGCATGGTGGCCAGCATGGTGCTGCTGCGTGCCGCCATCAAGCCGGATGATGTGAGCTTCGTTAGCGTGGGCACGACAGCCGGCGCGCTGACGGCGATCCGGTCCGGGCAAGTGGATGCTGTGAGCTATACCGACCCGGTGATGACCCTACTGGAACAAAAAGGCGAGGTGAAAATCGTCGCAGACACGCGCACGCTCAAGGGCACGCTGGATGTGTTTGGCGGGCCTATGCCGGCCGCATGTCTTTATGCGGCTGCCGAATTTCTGGAAAAGAATCCCAACACTGCCCAGGCACTGGCCAACGCGATTGTTCACGCGCTGAAATGGCTGCAGACAGCCGGCCCCGGTGACATCATCAAAACCGTGCCCGAGGCTTACCTGCTGGGTGATCGTGGCCTGTACCTGGCGTCGTTCAACAAAGTGCGCGAAGCGATTGCACTGGATGGCCTGATTCCGGAAGACGGCGCGCGCACGGCACTCAGGGCGATGGCCAGCTTTGACCCCACTGTCAAGGTCGACAGGATCGCCATCGCCAAAACCTATACCAACGAATTCGCCCGCAGGGCCAAAGTGAACTTCAAAGCATGACGGGTTTCCAATCCACCGGCTCACAGCCAGCTCGCGTTGCGCTGATTCATGCCACCGCCCTGGCTCAAGCACCGATCCAGTCTGCTTTCGAGCGCCTTTGGCCGCAAGCCCGTTGCATGAATTTGCTGGACGACAGTCTCTCGGTCGATCGGGCCCATGCGGGCAGCCTCCAGCCGGCGATGATCCAGCGTTTCGTTGATCTGGCTGGCTACGCCAGGGGCACTGGCTGTACCGGTATTTTGTTCACCTGTTCGGCCTTTGGGCCGGCGATTGAGGCCGCAGGGGTGGCCGTTGGCCTGCCGACCCTGAAGCCCAATGAGGCGATGTTTGAAGAAGCTTTGGTGCGCAGCCCTGCCACCGGTGCCAAGCTGGGCCTGATCGCCACCTTTGAAGCATCGATTCCTTCCATGTCTGCCGAGCTGCAGGCACTGGCGAACTCTCGGTCCAGACGCATCGATTTGCAGACCGTGTTCGTGCCAGGTGCCATGCAGGACCTGGCTCAGGGGCATCCTGAATTGCATCACCAGAAGATCGCCCAGGCTGCGCTGCAATTGGCTCACTGCGACGTGGTGATGCTGGCCCAGTTTTCGATGGCTGCTGCCCAGCCTCTGGTGCAGACAGGTCTGGCCTGCCCCGTATTGAGCAGCCCCGACTGCGCCGTGTTGGCCCTCAGAAAAGCCATGAAGCTTGCCTGAACCACGCTGGAGGCGCGGCGCGGCATGGTGCCGCGGTCGGCTCTGGGAACGCGGCCTGGTTTTTTGCGAAAGACAACGGGGCACCCGATTTGGCAAATGGCGTGCGCCAAAGAATGCCCACACGACGAAGGCCCGGGCTTCAATGCTGTCAACGACCGGTATCAGCGCTTCACCAGGCGCGCGGGTCTGCCGGATGCCCGCTTGCCAGGCTTGTTTTGCTTGGCGCTGGCGTGCACCTTGGCAGGGCGGGCCGAGGCGGTACGTACGGCTGTATTGCCGCGTGGTGGTAAAAACAGCACGACCTGCTGCCCGGCCTTGAACGTACTGGTTGCGCTGAGCTTGTTCCACTCGGCCACGCTGCCTGTCGCGAGCTTGTAGCGTTTCGCCACGGTGACCACGGAGTCATTTTTGCCCGCCTTGATGACGGTGCGCCGGGTCAGGATCTCAGGTGCCAGGCCGATTTGGCCGTTGTCGGCCACATGCACCGCCACATCCTGGCGGGTCTGGTCGCCGCGCGGTACCAGCAGCGAAGAGCCCGCCTTGATCAGGACGCGTGGCGGTATGTTGTTGACTGCGCGTAACTCACCCTCGCTCATACCAACCCGTTTGGCGGCCTCGGCGGGTTTCAGCGTGGTGGGTGCAATCCAAACGGTCCAGCTGGCCAGACGACCCACGCCATATGACTCCAGATTGCTCTGGAACACCGCTGCGTTGTCCCATGGCAGCAGGATTTGCGGTGTGCCGGCGGCCAGAATCACCGGCCGGTTGGCGGAAGGGTTCAGGGCCTTGAAGTCTTCCAGTGGCACGTTGGCCAGCTTGGCAGCCAGTGCGACGTCAATGTCGCGTTTGATGGTGACAGTTTCAAAGAACGGGTGGTTCTCAATCAGTGGCAGCTTGCTGTTGAAAGCCTCAGGCGAAGACACGATGTTCTTGACGGCTTGAAGTTTGGGTACATAAAAACGGGTTTCCATTGGCATGTTGAGGTCGGGATAGCCCGTAGCCATGCCCGCCTTCTTGTTTTTGGCAATGGCACGGCCCACACTGCCTTCACCCCAGTTGTAGGCGGCCAGGGCGAGATGCCAGTCTCCAAACATGCTGTACAGTTTTTGCAGGTAGTCCAGCGCGGCGCGAGTGGAAGCCAGTACATCACGGCGATCATCCCTAAATACGTTTTGCTTTAGCTCAAAGTTTTTGCCGGTGGCGGGCATGAACTGCCACATACCCGCTGCTATGGCACTGGATACTGCCTGGGGGTTGAAGGCGCTTTCGATGAATGGCAGCAAGGCCAGCTCGGTGGGCATGTTGCGCCGCTCCAGTTCTTCAACAATATGGAACAGGTATTTGCGCGAGCGCTCGGTCATGCGAAAGATGTAGTCGGGCCGTGTGGCGTACCACTGCTCGCGGTCATGCACCAGATCGCTTTGCAGGTTGGGCATGGCGTAGCCCCGGCGAATGCGTTCCCACAGGTCTGTGGGTGGCGCAAGCTGAGTGACACCCGTGCGTGAGGCCTGGGCGTTTGTAATGGGCATCAGGGCACCATCTGGCAGAACGGGCGTACGGTTCGCTGATGGCGCGCTGATGGCGGCGAGGGGTGCTGGCAAGCTGCCGGACAAGGTGAGGGTCGGCGGGACAGCCGCCGGGGGGGACAGCGGCAGGTTACCCGTGGTGGCGCAACCGGCAAGCCAGACCGCCATTGCCATAAGCCAGGCGGAAGCAATTTTCATTCGACGGGGTCGCGACGACAGTGGGTGACTAGAATTGCAGCAGCCGAAGGTGCCTGCTTGGCATCCTTGTTGTGGCGCTGGCGCAGACACAGAATCAATTTCAACTTCATGAGCGGTCGAATTATAGATTTGCAGGACTGGTTTCAAACACCCCCCGGGCAATATTTGCTGGGCTGGGAGCGCGCGCAATTTGATTCTGCCGTGGCCGACATTTTTGGCTACCATGCCTTGCAGTTGGGGCTGCCGGTACTGGATACCCTGCAAACCAACCGCATGCCACACCGCTGGCTCGCCACAATCGCATCGTTTGACCGGGCTACTGGGGGTGTCAAGTCCTCGACCGAGCCGCCTGTATCGGGCGTGTCTTTGGTGGCTGATTTTGCGGCCCTGCCTTTTCCCGCCAACAGCTTGGATCTGGTGGTGCTGCCCCACGCTCTGGAACTCAATGCAGACCCCCACGCCACGCTGCGTGAGGTGGAGCGCGTGCTGGTACCTGAAGGGCGCGTGGTGATCTGTGGGCTTAACCCGGCCAGTTTCTGGGGGTTGCGCCAGCGGCGTGCGCATCTGTACCATCGGCTGGGTTGGGGCGAACTGTTCTTGCCTGAGGCGGGTGATTTCATCGGCTACTGGCGCTTGCGAGACTGGTTGCGGCTGTTGAGTTTTGAAGTCGAAGGCGGGCGGTTTGGCTGCTATCGCCCGGCGGTTGCCAGCGACAAATGGCTGCAGCGGTTTGAGTGGATGGACCGTGCCGGCAGCCGCTGGTGGCCGATACTCGGTGCAGTTTACTTTCTGGTGGCAGTCAAGCGGGTGCGCGGCACCCGCCTGTTGGGCCCCGCCTGGAAAACTGCCACCACGCGGGCCGTAGCGCCCGTGCCGGTTGCCAACCGAACTCACAGGAACCCCTTGAATTGAACCCAATCACAATTTACACCGATGGTGCCTGCAAAGGCAATCCCGGCCCCGGCGGATGGGGCGTATTGCTGCTTTCGGGCACCACCGAAAAAGAGCTGTGTGGCGGCGAACTGGACACCACGAACAACCGCATGGAACTAACGGCTGTGATCGAAGCTCTGACTGCGCTCAAGCGCCCTTGCAAGGTCACGCTTTACCTGGATAGCGAATATGTCCGCAAAGGTATTACCGAATGGATTCACGGCTGGAAGGCCAGGGGCTGGCGCACGGCGGCCAAGCAGCCGGTGAAAAATGTGGAACTCTGGCAGAAGCTGGATGCAGTGGTTTCCGCGTCCGGTCACCAGATTGACTGGCGCTGGGTCAAAGGGCATGCGGGTGACCCCGGCAACGAGCGGGCCGATGCGCTGGCAAACCGGGGTGTGGAGATGGCGCTGGGCCGACGATAAGACCGTGCTGCGGAATGTCGGGGTCAATAAGGGGTAATACGTAACGGCCCCGTAACAAAGAAATCGCTGCACTGATACAGTTAGAGGGCTAAGGTTTCGTGCTGTATTAACTAGAAAACAAGTATTCATGGCGTTCAAATTCATTTACCCCCTTGTTGCCGTCGTTGGCATTGGTGCTGCATCGGGCGCAGCCTGGTGGTACCAAAATAAACCTGCGGCTTCAATGGATGGTGCAGGTACCAGCGCCACGGCGTCTGGCGTGTCACCCGCAGCCAGTGCCCCTGCTGGCACCGCATCCGCAGCCCGCCCGCCTTCAGTCGAAGTGGCCAAGGTCGAGATCATGAAGTTGACCGATGACACGCAGGCCGTCGGCAATCTGCGGTCGCGTCAGGGCATCATGTTGCGCCCCGAAGTCAGTGGCCGCATCACGCAGCTCAACTTCAAAGATGGTGATCGTGTCCGCAAGGGCCAGTTGCTGGTGCAGTTGGATGATCAGTTGCCATTGGCGCAAGTCAAGCAAAGTCAGGCCGAGTTATCGATTGCCATGGCGAACCACAAGCGCAATCAGGAATTGGTGGGGCAAAACTTCATCAGCCAGCGTTCCGTGGACGAAAGTGCCGCCAACCTGGACGTGGCGCAGGCCAAGCTGGCACTGAGCCAGGCAACGGCCGCCAGGCTCAAGATCACCGCGCCGTTCGACGGCATGACCGGCATCCGGAGCGTGAACCCTGGCGACTACCTGAAAGACGGCGCGGACATTGTGAACATCGAAGACATCGACGCCGTCTTCGTGGATTTCCGCTTGCCGGAGCGCTTTCAGACCAAGGTCAAGCGAGGCCAGAAGGCGATCGCCGAGCTGGATGCAATTCCCGGGCGCAAGTTCGAGGCGCTGGTCGTCGCGATTGACCCGTTGATCGATACCAACGGACGATCTGTGGGCGTGCGCGCTTGTATTGACAACCGCCAGCTTCAATTGCGACCCGGTATGTTTGCGCGGGTGACGGCAGTGTTTGGCGAGCGTGACAGAGCCAAGGTCGTGCCGGAGGAGGCCATCGTGCCGCAAGGCGCCAAGCAATTCGTCCTGAAGGTCGTGGACGGTCCGGACAAAGACACAAAGGCAACCCAACGTGTGGAGGTCAAGGTGGGAATTCGCCGTCCCGGTCGCGTAGAGATTGCAGAAGGCCTGGAAGAAGGTGATGTGGTGGTGGTCGCGGGCCAACAACGCGTGCAACGCGACGGAGCACCCGTGCGCGTGCTTGACATTCCCAGCCGGGGTGGACAAGCGGGCGCGGGTAGTAGTTCAGGGGGCAGTGGTCCGGCTACGGGCGGTGCTGCGGCAGCGCCCGCCCCGGTGGCAAGTGCAGGTGCTCCTGTGGCCGCACCTGCGCCAGCCGTGGTCATGGCTCTTAAGGGACGGCCATCCATGGCTCCTGTGCAAGGGTCGAACCCTTGTCTGGTGACCGCTGCTGACGCTGCGGGTGTAGTCGGCGCACCGGGTGCACCGGGCACATCGGGCGGTCCGGCGTCGGCAAGGGCGGGGCGTCCGGCCAAGTCCTGAGTCAGCGGGTTGAACTGATTCAAGAATCGCCGACATTCCTCATTTATAGATAGCCAGGAGACATCATGCAATTGCCTGAGACATCCATACGACGCCCGGTTTTTGCAACAGTGTTGTCGCTGCTGCTGCTGCTGATCGGTGCGGTGAGTTTTAACCGGCTCTCCGTCCGCGAATATCCCAAGATCGACGAGCCGGTGGTCACCGTGACGGTGCGCTATGGCGGGGCTTCGGCCGAGGTGATGGAATCCCAGGTGACGAAGGTGATCGAGGACTCCATTTCCGGCATCGACGCGGTAGATGTCATCACATCCATCAGCCGTGCCGAACAGACCCAGATTTCCGTGCGCTTCCGTCTGGAAAAAGACGCAGACACGGCAGCTGCCGAGGTGCGCGACCGCACGTCCCGTGTACGCAGCCGCTTGCCGCAGGCCATTGATGAGCCTGTCATCGCCAAGGTGGAGGCGGATGCTTTTCCGGTGATCTGGTTGTCGTTCACGAGCGATACGCTCAACCCGCTACAAATCAACGACCAAGTCAACCGCATTGTGAAACCGTTGTTGCAGACGGTGACAGGCGCGGCGGACGTACGGATTTTTGGCGAGCGCAAGTACGCCATGCGGGTATGGCTGGACCCTGACAGGCTGGCTGCCTACAAGCTGACCACGCAGGATGTTGAAGACGCAGTACGGCGCAGCAACCTGGAGGTCCCCGCAGGCCGTATTGAATCCACGCTGCGTGAATTCAGCGTGACATCGCAGACCGATCTATCCCGACCGGCCCAGTTCTCGGACATCATCATCAAAAGCCCTTCAGGCTTTCCAGTGCGGATTCGTGACATCGGGCGGGTGCAGGAAGGTGCTGCCGACGAGCGAAGCTCAACCCGCCTGAATGGTCGCTCAGCCATTACCGTGGGCGTTTTGCGCCAGGCCACCGCCAATCCGCTGGAGTTGAGCAAGGGCGTGCGGGGCATGATTCCGCGCTTGCAAAAAGACCTGCCGCCCGGCGTGACCATTGATGTCGCCAACGACAACTCGGTCTTCATCGAGAAATCAATCAAAAGCGTGTTTCAAACCATTGTCGAAGCCGTGGTTTTGGTAGCGCTGGTGATTTTTGTGTTTTTGCGCACCTTGCGTGCGTCAATCATTCCCATTGTCACAATCCCCGTCAGCCTGATTGGTTGCTTCGCGATGATGGCGCTGGCTGGTTTTTCCATCAACACCCTGACCTTGCTGGCGCTGGTCCTGGCGATCGGGCTGGTGGTGGATGACGCCATTGTGATGCTGGAGAACATCTTCCGCCATATTGAAGAGGGCATGGATCCGTTCTCAGCGTCGATCAAAGGTGCCCGGGAAATTGGCTTTGCGATCGTTGCCATGTCGCTGACGCTGGCGGCGGTGTACGCGCCATTGGCCTTCACGCCGGGGCGTACCGGACGCCTGTTTGTGGAGTTTGCGTTGGCCCTGGCGGGTGCCGTGCTGATTTCCGGCTTTGTCGCCTTGACCCTGACGCCGATGATGTGCTCACTGCTGCTCAAGCACAACCCCAAACCCTGGTTTTTTGACCGCATGATGGAGCGGGGTCTGACGGCGATGTCCAATGGCTACCAGTGGCTTTTGCGCACGATTCTTACCAAGCGGTTTGATGCGGCCAAGACGCAATCCGGTGCGGGCGCATCGGTGCTGCGCGGCGTGTTGCAGCTGCGCTGGGTGGTCGTGCTGGGCATGGTTATCGTCGGCCTGGGCATTGCCAATGTGTTTCCCAACATGAAGCGCGAACTGTCGCCGCTGGAAGACCGCGGCCAGATTCTGGGTGTTGTCACGTCGCCAGACGGATCGACCCTGCAATACACCCAGCGCTATCTGGACGCCATGGAACGCATCGGAGGGCCTTACAAGGAATTCGACCGTATTTTCGTGACGGCGGGTAACCCGACTGTGTCACAAGCCAACGTGTTTTACCGCGCCATTGATTGGGATTTGCGCAAACGCTCTACCCTGGATATCGCGCGTGAGTTGCAGCCCAAGCTGGCCGCGCTGCCGGGCGTTACGGCCTTTCCGATCACGCCGCCATCGCTGGGGCAGGGTTTTCGGGAGCGCCCGATCAACTTCCTGATCGTCACCTCAGACAGCTATCCCAATCTGGCAATCCAGCTGCGGCAGTTTCTGGATGAGGTGGCTAAAAATCCTGGCATCGTGAGCGTTGACACCGATCTGCGCTTGAACAAGCCCGAACTCAAGATTGACGTGGATCGCGAAAAAGCGGCCGACCTGGGCGTCAGCGTGGACGTGATAGCGCGTGCCGTGGAGACCATGCTGGGCGGGCGCCAGGTGACCCGTTACAAGCGGGATGGCGACCAGTTTGACGTGATTGTGCAGACGGCCTCCACGGGGCGTGACACGCCGGACGATATTGAAAAAATCTTCGTGCGTGGCCGCAACGAGACCATGATTCCACTGGCCACCCTGGTCAAGGTGCGTGAGGCGGTGGCTCCGCGCGAGCTGAACCACTTCAGCCAGCGCCGCTCGGTTTCGATCACGGCCAATCTTGCTCCCGACTACTCGCTGGGCCAGGCGCTGGACTTTCTGGACGCCACAGCGACCAAGGTGCTCAAACCTGGCTTCAGCACCGACCTGAATGGCACGTCGCGGGAGTTCAGAAATTCCCAGGGTTCATTGGGTCTTGTTTTTGCACTCGCATTGGTCTTTATTTTCCTGGTACTGGCCGCCCAGTTTGAGAGCTTTATTGACCCGCTGGTGATTTTGCTGTCGGTGCCTTTGTCCATGATTGGTGCGTTGCTGGCCTTGAAATGGTCGGGTGGCTCGCTCAACGTGTATTCGCAGATCGGGCTGATCACGCTGGTGGGGCTGATTACCAAGCACGGGATCCTGATTGTGGAATTCACCAACCAGCTGCGCGAAGAGGGTGTGAGCGTGATTGATGCCGTGGTGAAGGCCTCCAGCCAGCGCCTGCGACCGATCCTGATGACCACCTTTGCGATGGTACTTGGGGCACTGCCGCTGGCTTTGGCCCATGGTGCGGGTGCCGAGAGCCGCACCCAGATTGGCTGGGTCATCGTCGGCGGTATGTCGTTGGGCACGCTTCTCACGATTTTCGTGGTGCCGACCATGTACCTGCTATTTGCGCGGAGTTCGGTGCCGGGTGCCATCAAACAGGAGCTGGATGACCATGTTCATCCGGAATTGCTGGAGGCGCACGGCGGCGCTCTGGCGGCCAAATAGGCGTCAGGTCGCCATCAAATCGCGCCGTCAAACATCATCACGTCAACGAACCCACCCGCAGCCACATTGCCCTGATCGTGATGAAGCACGATCAGGCCGTTCGCCTGGGTCATGGAGCTCAGCACGCCAGAGCCCTGGTTGCCTGTGATCCTCACTTGCAATGAACCATCAGCTGCTGTGCTGACAATGCCGCGCTGGTATTCTGTGCGACCCGGTTTCTTGCGGATGGCTTCCAGACTTTGCGCCTTGAGCAAAGGCAACGGCAGCTCGGTGCTGCCCATCATCTTCAACAAGGCCGGTCGCACGAAGGCCAGGAATGTCACCATCACCGCGACCGGGTTGCCGGGCAAGCCAAACAATACCGAAAATTTCTGGCCTGCTGCTCCGGCTTCATCCAATACGCTATCGAATTTAGAGCTGGTCGAGCTTGCTACATAAGGGCCAATGGCCTTTTTATCTTCCAAATTTGGTCTACCACAAGGCAGCAGGCCAACGGCCATGGGTCGGCCTGGGCGCATGGCGATGCGCCAGAAGGCGACGCCACCGCCCGAGCCTCTGGCTAGGCGATGCATCATGGTTTTGGTGTGATCGGCTTCCCCCACGCTTACACCACCGCTGGTGACGATGGCATCGGCCTGGATTGCGGCGTGTGTGAACGCAGTTGCCAGCGCTTGTGGCTCGTCGCGCACCACGCCCATGTCAATCATGTCCACGCCCAGGCGTGCCAGCAGGCCAAAGACGGTGTAGCGGTTGCTGTCATACACGGCACCTTCACGGGGTGCATCGCCCAGACTCAGGATTTCGTCACCGGTGGAGAAATAAGCCACCCGCAATTTCCGCCACACCAGCACGTCCTTCAGGCCCAGGCTGGCGATCAGTCCCAGCGCGGCGGGTGTCAGGCGCACCCCCCGTTGCAA
>JANOAP010000650.1:0-15785 GCA_031411175.1 Rhodoferax sp.
AAAATCTGCCGGTGGATTTCCCTACGCTAAAGGTCATCAAACTAGAGCAGAACTACCGCTCCACCAGCGCCATCCTGCGCGCTGCCAACAACGTGATTGGCCCTAACCCCAAGCTGTATCCCAAGAACCTCTGGAGTGACCTGGGCGAAGGCGAGCCGGTGCGTGTGGTCGATGCCGACAGCGAGGAGCACGAAGCCGAACGCACGGTGGCGCGTATTCAGAGTTTGCGGGCGGGCACCGAGGTCATTGCCAGAGCGTCACCAGCAAGCGCTCAGGCCGCCGCGCCGGGCCGCCCCAAGCAAGGCACGGCCCCCTCGGTGGGCAGCGCAATACGCGAAGCGACAAGCGTGGGGGCGACAGACTTCAAGGATTTTGCCGTTTTGTACCGCGCCAACCACCAGGCCAAGACCTTTGAGAAGGCGCTGCGCAAGGCGCAGATCCCCTACAAGGTGTCCGGAGGCACGAGCTTCTTTGACCGGGCCGAAATCAAGGACCTGTGCGGCTGGTTCCGGCTGTGGATCAACAACGACGACGACCCGGCCTTTCTGCGTGCCGTGACCACGCCCAAGCGCGGCATTGGCCACCAGACGCTGGCCCAACTGGGCATCTTTTCTGGCAAGTACAAAGTGAGCCTGTTCGAGGCGCTGTTTTCAGCGTCTTTGGGTAGCATGCTGAGTAGCAAGGCGGTAGGCAGCCTGCATGAGTTTGGCCGCTATGTGAACGACCTGGAATTTCGCGCCCGCCACACCGTGGGTGCCGAAGCCGCAAAGGCTTTTCTGCTGGACTGGCTGAAAGAGATTGGCTACGAGAAACATTTGTACGACGGCGAAGAGAGCGAAAAGCTGGCCGCCTCGCGCTGGACCAATGTGCTGGATTTTTGCGACTGGATGTCGGCCCGCTGCGGTGGCGAGATTGACGATGCTGCGGGTGTTTCCACGGTGAACGAAGTGAAGTCCCTGCTAGACGTAGCGCAAACCGTGTCTTTGCTATCGACCATCAGCGAACGCGAGAAAGACCAGAACGTCGTCACCCTCAGCACCCTGCACGCCGCCAAAGGCCTGGAGTGGCCGCATGTGATGCTGGTCGGTGTGACTGAGGGCATGCTGCCGTTCAAATTGGGCGATGACAGGCCGCCCGGTGTGGCTGAAGGCCCGATGAGCGAAGACATCCTGACCCGCCTGCAAGAGGAGCGCCGCCTGATGTACGTGGGCATTACCCGCGCCCAGCGCAGCCTGGCCGTGAGCTGGACACGCAAGCGCAAGAAAGGCCGCGAGATGATTGCCGCCCAGCCCAGCCGTTTCATTGCCGAAATGGGGTTGGACAAAGCCACGGTGCGCGAAGACCCGCGCGAAAAGCTCAAGGCCTTGCGCGCCGAGTTTGCGAAGAAATCGCAGGACGCGCTGGATGCGAAAGCGCTGGAGAAAACCCGGTGAACATCGCACCGCGGATCAACGCTCGTATCAGCATGAAAGCCTGGATTGCTATATTTATAATAGCTAATCAAGCCGATTTGACGCGTGCTAGAGGCCAAATACTCTCTGAAAATTTGCCAAAAATGGCCTGCACGGCACCTGCCGACCTCTTGCCCGTGCAACTGTATGGCCTGTGGCGCGCCGAGTTTGACGGGCTGGCCCAACCCGCCACGGTGCTGTTTGAGAAACACCCCGAACTGGCGGGCAGCATCGCGGGCGGCGTCAACCGCGGCGGCAGCAAGACCCTGGCCGCTGGTGACGTGGACAATGGTGTTTTCAGTCTTGAAGAGTCAGACAACGGGCAAAACATCACCGCCACCTGGAGCGGTGTGGTGGTGGAAGGCTCATGCGGCAAGGAAATCAGCGGAACATGGAACAACGCGATCAGCAACACCTCTCACCGGTTCGTTTTGCGCAAGCAGCCGGGCTGGCAATAGCGCCTGCCGTCATGGTCCGGGTGGTATTGGCTTGTGCCTTGACTTTGGGCACCGCCTCCGTGGCGCTAGGCCAAACCGCAGGCGTCGCGTCCGCAAACGCACCAGACCCGACATGGCAGCAATGCGCCGCGCTGACGGCTGACAAGGAAGCCCGGTTGACCTGCTTTGATCGCTGGGCAAAGCATCAGGCGGATCCGCTCTCGACAGTGGCCACCACGGCTCAATCGCCTGCAAGCGCATGGGCGCGGCCCGGCCTCCACAGCGCGTTGGCCAGCAACCAGCCTGCGCTAGCGCCGACAGGAGTCGCTGTGCCGCCCGTCAATATCACCATCAGCACGGCCGATGAGCATGACTGCCGAAGCCCGCGCTTCTCAAATCTGTCGCGGTTCTGGGAACTGGAATCGGGCAGCGACTGCGGCACGTTTGGCATCCGGGGTTACCGCCCCATCAGCCTGTCGGTCATTGGGTCTGACAGTGTCAACACCCAGCCGTCATCGCCAGCAGCAGACCACACCGCATTGACCACCACGCCGTACAACCTGAACGAGAACCGCATTCAGCTTTCGGTGCGGACCAAGATCGCCACTGGCCTGCTGACGGCAGGGCAACCCGAGGCGCGCGATTCCCTCTGGTTTGGCTACAGCCAGCAGTCCTATTGGCAGCTGTTCAGCCCCGACCTGTCGCGCCCATTCCGCACGACCGACCATGAGCCCGAAATCACCTATATCTTTCCGACCGACGCCCAACTGCCGGGTGGCTGGCGATGGCGCTACACGGGCATCAGCCTGGTGCACCAGTCCAACGGGCAGGCACTGCCACTGTCGCGCAGCTGGAACCGCACCGTGCTGATGGCGGGCATGGAGAAATCCAACTGGCGGGTGCTGGGGCGGGTGTGGGCGCGCGTGCCCGAACCCGTGGCAGAAGATGACAACCCGGAAATCACCGACACCGTGGGGCGCGCCGAGCTGTCCGCCTTTTGGGACGTGAACCCCTTCAACACCCTGGGCCTCACCGTGCGGCACTCCATGACCGCCAATGCCAACGGGTCATTCCGGCTGGAATGGCTCAAGAGTTTTGGCGATGACCCCGAGAACCGCAAGAGTGGCCTGCGTTTTCACACGCAGATCTTCAGCGGCTATGGCGATTCGCTGGTGGACTACAACCGCAGGCGCACGGTGCTCAGTGTGGGCCTGAGCCTGGTGGACTGGTAAGGCCCGTCAAATTCAAAAGGTGTCAAGGTTCGATGGCGATGCCGATCACCGGGCTGCCGTCACCCACACGCCCCAGCGGAGTGGCCCGCCCAGTGTCAAGGTCAAGCAGGTACAGCCGGGTTTGCGGATCAGCTGCCGTCCGCACCGCAACCAGCGGCGTGCCCGCCACATCCGAAATATCAAACGATGCATCCGTCAAAGCCCCGAGCCCCAGGGAGCCCACCGTGCGCAGTTGACCGGTATCGGGCGAGACAAAGGGCGTGACGCCTTCTTTGGAACCTTGCATGGCCAGTGTGCCCAGCGCACGGTCAATCACATAGAGGGTGGTGATCTTCTCGTTCTGCTTGTTGTAGGTGTACGCCGCGCCAGCCACGTTGGGCCTGCGGCCCGCATTGGCATCGCCCTGAACATAATTCAGCGGCAGGTCTGGTTGCACACCCCGCAAGTCAGGAACGCCATCAATCATCAAGCCGGTGTCGGGGTGAATGCGCAGGTTTTGCCCCGTGCTGGTGACCACCCGCATGCGGTCGACAGCCGGGTTGAAATCAAACCCGACGGCGTCGCCCATCAGCAGCTCGCCGAGCGGTGGGGCGTCCAGCGATTTGGCAATGCCCGATGAGGTGTCGATGGTGTAAACCCGCCCGGTCTGCGCCAGCGCATACAGCACACCGCGCGCCACCCGGAAGTCAATGCCGACCAGCCGGTCACCTGCGGAGATGCCAATCAGAGCCTTGCGGTCAAGAATCCGCCCCCGCAGGTCGGCATTGTACTTGATCAGGTCGTTCTTTGCCGTCACGGCAAAAACCAGCTCCTTGCGAGGCGGCCCTTCGGGCTCGACGCTGGCGCAGCCAGCCAGGGTGATGGACAAAACCGCCAGAGACAAAAGTTGGCGGCGGCTCGGGTAAAAGGCAGTCGGCTTCATGCAAGGTTCCTCGTCAAGTGAATTGACTATACCTGCGGCGCATTGATCCCACGCGTGAAGGGTGACAAGTCGCTCGGTTCAGCGCGACAAAATGTCGCGGGTTTCCCGCAAATACAGCGTGCCATTTGCCACATCTTCGACCGTGACCTCGTGGCGCACGTAGCGGCGATCGCGCTTGACATATTTATCGATAGCCTTCGCCGTGATGCGCACCGTCGCACCCACGGGAATAGGCTCGAAAATTTCGGAGTCGTGAAAGGTGTGAATCGATCCGATCGCGAAAGGTTTGGTGTGGTCGAACTGCACTGACAACACAAAGTGCGACACCATCAGCGGTGGTACCACGGCGCCGCCGAAAGGGGATTCGCCGGGGACGTACCAGGTGTTCATTCGCCAGCCCTCGTACCAGGGGTTGAAGTCTTCTACCGCGTCGGCATACAAAATAACCAGTTCAGGCGTGATGTGCAGTTCGCGCGACAGCGAATCGCCCACTGTGACCATGTCCCAGTAGGTTTGCGACTCCGATGCCAGGCTGTCTATGAATTCGCGCGTCTGGCGGATCTGGATCTCGCTCATGGGGCGCAGTCCATCGGTTTTTACAGCTTGTTCGTTCATGTCAATATCCTTTGCAATGTGTTGGGGTTGTCATCGGGGCTGATCAAACGCCCACATCGACTTCGACCCAGCCGACGGTTTTTTTCTCACCGGCTTCGTTGTCGGCCCAAATGTCCACCTTGAACCGGTAGCCCTTGCCTTTGGGTGTCTTCTCGCTTACCACGCCATGGGTGGTGATGATCTCGTTAGCCAGGGTGGACGCCACATACTTGCAAACTACCCGTGCATTGCGGAAGAAGTTGGCCCCGAAGTGGTTGACGCACATCTCGGCGATATAGGCGGACGACATTTCTCCGGTCTGGATCGGTGCCTTGAGTCCGGTTTCGGCGGCGTAGACCGGGTCCCAGTGGTTGGGATTGAAGCGGCCCCACAGGCGCGACCCCATCAATTGGATGGCCGCTTTCTTTTTAACCTCCATGAGTTGGTAGCCCACCGGCGTGTCGGGGGTGATCAGGTAGTCTGCGGCGGTCCCGGTTGGGGCTTTGGTGTCCATGGAGGTTCCTTGAGTTTGAGGGTTTTGTGGGCTAAAGGCCGAGCGTCTCGGTGGCCATCTTCACGAGAAGAAACTTGCGCGCCCTGCCGGAAGCCGTGGACGGGATGTCCTCGGCGCGGATCGGCAACACGTGTCGGGGCAGTTTGAAGCGTGCCAGCCGCGCGGCACAGAACGCTATAAGTTCGGCGGGTGTCGCCGCAGGCTGGTCGCGCAGCACCACATAGGCCACGCCGACCTCGCCCATGCGGGTGTCCGGCACCGGCACCACATGGGCCTGCAGCACGGCCGGGTGGGTCACCAGCAGGTCTTCGATTTCACTCGGCAACACCTGTTCTCCACCGCAGCGGTAAGACTCTTTGAGACGTCCAGCCAGCGTCAGGTAACTGTCTGAGTCGATGGTTGCCAGATCTCCCGTGTGCAGCCAGCCATCGGCCGTGAAGGCGGATGCCGTAGCCTCGGGCTTGTTGTAATAGCCCGCGGTAACGCCAATACCCCGGGCCTGCAATTCGCCGATCTGCCCGGGCGCGACTTGTGCGCCACTGTCAGGATCGACCACGCGGTAGTCCACCAGCCTTGCGCCGTTGGCAGGGTCGCCTGCGGGGCCGACGTCGCGCAGGCGGCCGTTGGTCTTCAGCAGCCGGTCCCGGGGGTCGTCGGGCCGGGTCATGCTGGTGGAGGCGGTGACCTCGGTCATGCCGTAACCGCTGGTCACCTCGGCGGGGTGCAGCAGGTCGAATATCTCTTGCCAGATGTAGGCGGGTGAACGCCCGCCTGACGAGATCACGAAATGCAGAGACGACAGGTCGTAGCTGTTTTTCTTGAGTTCGTCCAGCAGCGCCAGCGTCATGGTGGGGATCAGCAGCACATCCGTGGCGCGGTGCCGCTCAATGGCGCGCAGCGTGTCGGCTGAATCGAACTTGACCTGCGGGACGATCGAGCCGCCTACGAAAAGGGCTGCCAGCAAGCCTTCGATGTAGCCGTACACGTGGTACATGGGCAGCGAGAACACGATGCGGTGCCCGTCCTCGAAAGCGCGACCATAAGTGCTGCCGAAAGCCGCGCGCAAGACCATGTCATGCGTCAGCATGACGCCCTTGGGAGAGCCAGTCGTGCCCGAGGTGTAGATGATGTCAGCGTTGGATGCCGGTCCCGGGTGCTGCGCGATGGGCTGCCAGGGCCCGGCGCCGGCGCCAAAGTCGGCCAGTAACGTCACCCCGGCCGGCACCGGCGCGCCGCCAACAGGCAGCACCACCACACGCTTGAGCTTGGGAAATGCTTCGCCGCCGCCTAGCCGCGCCCAGCCGGGGGCGAGCTCATCCAGGAAGCTGAGGTAGTCCAGGTTGCGAAAGCGGTCCATGGTGACCAACAATACGGCGTCCGACTGGCGCAACACATACCCGAGCTCGTCGCGGCGGTTCAGGAAGTTGATGGGCACGGCCACGGCCCCGGCGCGCGCAATAGCGAACTTGACCGCCACGAATTCCGGATAGTTGGCAAGCAGCAGAGCGACATGGTCGCCGGGGCGCACCCCAGCCGCAACCAGCCCGGCGGCGATGCGCTCAGACCAGGTCTGGATGTCCCGGTAAGACCAGCTGCCTTGGTCAGTGACGACATAAGGTCGATCCGGCAGCTCTGCGGCCACCGCATCGAACATCTGGTCCAGCGAACGCGCTTGCCAGACCGGATAACGACGCCATAACGCCTGTTGGCGCTCGGCGATTGTGCCAATCCGATGACTCGGGTTACCAGCGCCGGAAGATTCGGTAGGGGGGGTGTGCGAATGCATTGGCGGCTCCTTGTTGGGGCACAGTGAAATCATTTTCAGAGATTTTATTACTATTCAGTATTAATGACTACTGTTGTGTAAATTGTTGTTTTTAGCTTTAGGTCGCAGATGCATATTTCATAGAAAAACTTAAAATTTGAAAAAAATGAAGTTGCAAATTACTCTGCAGTATGTTTAAATACTTTTAAGAAAAGTGTTTTAAGAAGGCTCAGCGGCACTAGAAATGCAAAAGGGTGTGCCGTCGGGTGTCAAACTCAAGTGTGGAGACAAGTTCATGGATCAGGTTGATGCAGTCGTCATTGGTGCCGGGTTTGCGGGGCTTCGCGCCCTGCACACTTTGCGCGGCATGGGCAAGCGGGTCCAGGTGCTGGAAGCCAGCGATGGCGTAGGTGGGGTATGGTTTCACAACGGTTACCCGGGCGCGCGCTGCGACGTCGAAAGCTACGACTACTCTTACGGCTTCTCTCCCGAGCTTGAGCAGGAGTGGCGCTGGAGCGAGCGCTACGCCACACAGCCCGAAATCCTGCGTTACGTCAACCACGTGGTTGAGCGCTTCGACCTGCGCAAGGACATCGTTTTCAATACCCGCATGGTGCGCGCCGAGTACGACGAAAAGTCAGCCCGCTGGACCATCACGGCCCAAGACGGACGCCAATGGTCGACGAAACTCTTTGTGAGTTGTGTGGGCCAGTTGTCGACGACCAAGAGCCCCGGCTATCCCGGTCAGGCCAGCTTCAAGGGCGAGATCATCCACAGCGCCGTCTGGCCCAAGCACAAGGTGGATTACGCAGGTAGACGCGTGGCCATCATCGGCACGGGCTCCTCGGGCATGCAAATGACGCCCATCATCGCGCAAGAGGCAGCGCACCTCACGGTATTCCAGCGCACGCCCAACTACAGCATCCCGGCATCGAACGCGCCGGTCTCCGACGAGGAAGACCGCGCTGTCAAGGCCAACTACCGGGCGCGCCGCGACCAGGCCTGGAACTCGCCCACCGGGTTGGGCTTTTATCCCAGCAAGCAGTCGGCGCTGGATGCTTCGCCCGAGGAACGTGAAAAGGTATATGAAGCAGCCTGGCATCGCCTGGGGTTCGGCTTCGCGCTTTCCTATTTCGACATCCTGCTGTCCAAACCGGCCAATGACACGGCGGCAGAATTCATCCGCAAGAAGATCGGTTCGGTGATCAACGATCCGGTGCTGCGCGACAAGCTTGTCCCCAAGGGGCATCCATTTGCCGCGCGCCGTCCGTCGGTCGACAGTGGGTATTTTCAGGCCTTCAATCGCAGCAATGTGGAGTTGGCTGACATACGCGAGTCACCGATTGTCGAGTTCACGCCCGAGGGGATACGCACCACGGCCAAGTTGCACGAGTTCGACATGATCATTTACGCGACCGGCTTCGATGCGCTCACCGGCTCCCTGCTCAAGCCCGAGATCGTGGGTCGAGGCGGCATGACGCTCAAGGACAAATGGGCCGGTGGCCCGGTAACTCAGCTCGGCGTGTCGGTCAACGGCTTTCCCAACATGCTGATCGTGGTTGGGCCGGGTAGCCCTTCGCTGCTCAGCAATGTGCTGGTTTCCACCGAACAGCAGATCGACTGGCTGGCCGGCCTGATCCGCAAGATGGATGCCGATGGCGTCGTCGAATTCGAAGCCACGGCGCAGGCTGAACAGGACTGGGTTGCGCACGTGAATGAACGCGTCAAGGGCACGCTGTACCTGACCACCGACTCGTACTACAACGGGGCGGAGCTGACCGGTAAGCCACGGGTCTTCATGCCGTACACGGGCGGTGTTCGCGGCTATCGCCGTATTCTGGAAAAATGCGCGGCCGAAGGGTATTCGGGGTTCGAACTGCGCACAAGCCCAGCGGTGGTAGTGGCATGAAATTCGATTTCAAGGGCAAAATTGCCATCGTCACCGGTGCGGGCGGCGGCATAGGCCGTGCGGTGTCGCTGGCGCTGGCCGATGCGGGTGCCAAAGTGCTGGTGGTAGACCTCTCGGTTGAGAGCGGCAGGGAGACCGAAGCACAAATTCTGCAACACGGCGGCACGGCGAAGTTCGTATCCGCAGACGTCAGCCGATCCGAAGATGTAGCGAACTATGTGACTGCTGCGCGCGACGCATGGGGCCGCATCGACATCTTCATGAACAATGCCGCCTGGCAGGGTGCGATCCACCCTTTGGTCGATTACCCGGATGATTTATTCGACAAAGTGATGGCCATCAATGTACGGGGCGTGTTCCTGGGGCTGAAAGCTGTGCTGCCCGTGATGATCGCGCAGCGCAGCGGCGCGGTCGTCAACACCGCTTCGCTGGGGGCCTACATCGGCGTGCGTAACCTGAGTCCCTACGCCGCCAGCAAGCATGCCGTGCTGGGCCTGACCAAGTCAGTCGCGCTCGAAGTGGCGCGCAAGGGCATCCGCGTCAATGCGGTATGCCCCGGCCCGGTGGACACACCCATGCTGCGTGACATTGAGGCCGGGCAAGCCCCCGGCAGCGCGCAAAGCCTGCGCGAGCAGCGCACGGCGTCGATTCCTGATGGACGCTATGCGCAGCCGGAAGAGGTCGCCAACCTCATGCTGTACCTCTGCTCAGATCTGTCCAGCCATGTGACCGGGCAAGGCATACAGATCAATGGAGGCAGCCATGCGTGATACAGCATCGGCACCTGGGCACGTTAGTTCCGGTGCGGTCTGCACGCTTCCCGCCTTCCACGGCGCTTTTGTCATGGGTGTCATGGGATATGCTTATCGCAATGAAGACTCGCGCAAAACCCCGTTCCGTCTCAACCGCCATGGCGACCCGTATCGCCCGTCGTGCAGCGGGCGATTTGAATGCACCGGAGGACATCCGCGATGCCGTCTGGCGCCTCAAACGCGAGAGCATCGTCGCTGCGGCCGTGGATATCTTTTATCGCAAGGGCTATGCCAAGACAACGCTGGAGGAGGTGGCCGACGCGCTCAACGTGACCAAGCCATTCATTTACCTGCACTTCAAGTCCAAGCAGGATCTGCTTGCCGAGATTTGCTCACGCGCGCTCATCGTTTCTCACGAGGCGTTGAGCCGGGCAACGGCGCAAAGGGGCACTCCCACCGAAAAACTGGAGGCGATGGCGCGCGATTTCATGCACTCGCTGTTGACTCATCAGGCGCATTCGGTGATTTACAGCCGGGAAGAGAAGGAACTGGAGCCCGAGGTTTACAAAGCCATCAACCAGTTACGCCGCGACTTCGACCATCGGCTCGAAGCGGTGATTGCAGAGGGGGTGGCTGCGGGCGAGTTCATTGTCGAGGACGTGAATCTGGCTGCGCTGGCTATTGTTGGCATCGTCGCCTGGTCGCAGTTCTGGTTCCGCTCCGGCGGGCGCCTGACCAAGGAGCAAGCCGCCGACCAGGTGGCCTCGCTGGTATTGGCCATGGTGCGCGCCAGGAGCCTCGAACAACGCGACACGAGCAAGCCGCCGCAGAGCTGACCCTCAGCAGATTGACTTTACAGGGGCTGGTAGCGTGACCGCCCCCGCTATCAATTCTCCAGCGCTTGCCATGGCCGTGGTTGGCGCAGGCACCATGGGCGTGGGCATCGCCTACGTCTATGCAGTGGCTGGCTGGAACGTCACTGTTGTCGAGCCTGACGACACCCGCAGCCGCGCCGTGCAACAAACCCTGGCCGACGTGGCGCAGGGCGGTGCCAAGCGCGGCAAGCTTAGCCCGGCGC
Organism: Rhodoferax sp.; assembly: GCA_031411175.1. Lineage (GTDB taxonomy): Bacteria > Pseudomonadota > Gammaproteobacteria > Burkholderiales > Burkholderiaceae_C > JANYCG01. The sequence continues at coordinate 10,655 of JANOAP010000650.1, forward strand.
AGGTGGCTCAAGTAACCCACGGCGTACAGCGTGTGGCTTCGGCCACGGATCTGCCCACCGGCCTGGACCTGGTGGTGGAGACAGTGCCAGAGCGACTGGCGCTCAAGCAGCAGGTGCTGGCCCAGATCGCTACCCGCAGCCCGCGCATCATCGCCAGCAACACCAGTTCGATGTCCATCGACGAACTGGCCGGGTCGGTGCCTGATCCATCGACCTTCCTGGGCATGCACTTCTTCAACCCGGTGTGGTCGCTGCAGATGGTCGAGCTGATTCGCGGCAAACACACCAGTGCGCAGACGCTGGCCCTGGCACGGCAGTTCGCCGAGGCGACGGGCAAGACCACCATCACGGTGGGCGATGTCCCCGGCTTTGCAACCAGCCGGCTCGACCTGATCGCCTCGCTGGAAGCCATGCGCATGCTGCAAGACGGCGTGGCCAGTGCCGAAGACATCGACCGCGCCATGGTCATCGCCTACCGCCACCCCATGGGGCCGCTGCGCCTGAGCGACATCGTAGGCCTGGACGTGCGCCTGGATATTGCCCGCCAACTCAGCAAGGCACTGGGGGACCGCTACGCCCCACCGCGCCTGCTGGAAGAGATGGTGGCGCGCGGCGAGCTCGGCCAGAAGTCGGGCAAGGGTTTCTTTGAATGGCCGTCAAACGCGGCTTGAATACATAGTCACATTTCAGAGGCAGTTTTCATGTCAAACATCTTTGGCTCCGCACTTGTCGATACAGCCGACCACCATCCCATGCTGCGCGACAGCGTTGGGAAACTCGTGGGCGGCTTCGGGCGCCGTTATTTCCAGGACATCGTCAAGCGCAATGAAAAACCCGTAGCGTTGTGGAATGCACTGGCAGAGGCGGGTTTCCTGGGGGTGCACATCTCCGACAAATACGGCGGCGGCGGCAGTGGCCTGGCGGACTACAACGTGGTGGTGGAAGAGGCTGCGGCCCAGGGCTGCCCCATCCTGTCGCTGGTGATCGGTGCCATCTGCGCACCCATCATCGAGCAGCATGGAAGCGAAGCCATGAAGCAGGACTGGCTGCCGGGCTTGGCCAACGGCAAGCGCCGGCTGGCCTTTGCCATCACTGAGCCCAATGCCGGTACCAACACGCACAAGGTGGCGACCGTGGCCAAGCGCGACGGCAGCGGCTGGAAGCTTAACGGCACCAAATACTGGACTTCCGCTGTGGACGAGGTGGATGCGATCATGGTGGTGGCGCGCGGCGAAACGGTGGACGAGCAGGGGCGCGGCCAGCTCTCGCTGTTCATCGTGCCGGTCGATGCGCCCGGCATCTCCAAGACGCCCATCGAGACTGCACTGCATGTGCCTGAGACCCAGTTCATGCTGTACTTCGACAATGTGGCTCTGGGCGCGAATGCCATCGTGGGCCAGGAGGGCCAGGGCCTGCGCCATGTATTCGCAGGCCTGAACCCCGAGCGCGTCTGCGCAGCCGCCATCAACAACGGCATCGCGCGCTTTGCGATTGAGAAAGGCGCGCAATACGCCATCGACCGCACCGTCTGGAAGACCCCTATCGGCGCACACCAGGGCATCGCCCATCCACTGGCCAAGGCTTACATGGCTGTGCAGCAAGCGCGCCTGATGACGGCGCGTGCCGCGCAGCTGTCTGACGCCGGTTCGGGCGAGGCTGGCGAAGTGGCCAATATGGCCAAGTTCGCCGCAGCGGACGCCTCGCTGGAAGCGCTGGACCAAGCGATCCAGATCCACGGCGGCAACGGCATGGCGCTGGAGTACGGCCTGGCAGACCTGTGGTTCATCGCGCGCCTGCACAAGACGGCTCCGGTCAGCCGCGAAATGATCCTGAACTTCGTGGCGCAACACAGCCTGGGCTTGCCCAAGAGCTACTGATATCAGATGCGACCTGCCATGTCACAAACCTTTGCCCAGATCATCCGCGAACATGCTGCCAACACGCCGCAGGCACCCGCGCTGACGTTTGAAGGTGTTACATGGTCGTTCGCGCAGCTGGATGGCTACAGTTCGCAGTCGGGCAACGCCCTGCGCGCGGCAGGGGTAGGCCCGGGCGACCGCGTAGCGCTGCTGACCAAGAACCGGGCTGAGTGTTACGAACTGCTGTTCTCTACCAACAAGATTGGTGCGGTTCTCGTCGGTCTGAACTGGCGCCTGGCCGCACCCGAGATCGCCGCCATCCTGGAAGATGCCAGGCCCACCGTACTCATCGTCAGCCAAGGCGAACAAACCCTGCTGACCGAAGCCGCGCGCCACTGCGTCGGCCTGCGTCGCATCATCGTGCTGGGCGAAGACTATGACGCCTGGCGTGCTGCCGCCCCGGCCACCGACCCTGTCCATAGGGGTCAGCCTGACGATGTCGCCCTGCTGCTCTACACGTCGGGCACTACCGGCCTGCCCAAGGGCGTGATGCTCACCAACCATGGCATGTCGTTCACACAGCAGCTCGGTGAGGCCTGGGGCATGGGCCCGGGCAGCGTGAACCTGGTCGCCATGCCGATGTTCCATATTGGCGGCAGCGGTTATGGCTCAAGCACCATGACCGTGGGCGGGCACACCGTGCTGATGCGCGAAGTCAACCCCACGGTGGCGATCGAATTGATCGAGAAGTATCGCGTCACGCATACATTTCTGGTGCCCACCGTCGTGCAGTCCATGCTGCAGGCGCCTGGCATTGAGCACGCTGACCTGTCCAGTCTGCAACTGCTGATGTACGGCGCTGCTCCTATAGGCGAGGTCTTGCTGCGTCGCGCGCTCGAGCGGCTGCGCTGTGGGTTCATGCATGCCTATGGCATGACCGAAACCTCGGGTACCGTGGTCGTGCTGACCTCTGAAGACCATGAACTGGAGGGCGAACGCTCCGGCCTGTTGCGTTCTGTCGGCCGGGCCATGCCCTGGGTGGAACTGCGCATCATCGACCCCACCACGCTGAACGACGTCACCACCGGCGAGGTGGGCGAAATCTGGGTCCGCTCCGGCATGGTCATGAAGGGTTACTGGAACAACCCGGATGCAACGCGCGAGGCCCTCATGCCCGGCGGCTGGCTGCGCACCGGCGATGCTGCCTACCAGGACGCGCAAGGCTATGTCTACTTGTTTGACCGATTCAAGGACATGATCATCTCGGGTGGCGAGAACATCTACCCGGCCGAGGTCGAGAATGCGCTCAACGCGCATCCCGCCATTCTTGAAGTAGCCGTCATCGGCGTGCCGCACGAACGCTGGGGCGAAACCCCAAAGGCCATCGTGGTGCTGCGCCCCGACCAGCGGGCAGACGAACAGGAACTGATCGCCTTCGCACGCGAACGTCTGGCCCGCTACAAGTGCCCCACGTCGTTCGAATTCGCCGCGGCCTTGCCGCGCAACGCCTCGGGCAAGCTGCTCAAGCCAGAGCTGCGGCGCATCTACAAGAAAGACCCGGGCCATGCAGCAGGTTGACGCGCAAGCCTCCACCGTGGCACTGGCGCGGCGCTGGGTGGTGGACTACTTCAACCGCCACGACGCAAGCGCTGCACGCGAGTTCACAACACCGGACTACACATTGCTCATTGGCGAATACCGCTTCGCGGGCCGCGATGAACAATGGCTGCCCGCCGTGCAAAAGCAGATGGATACCTTTCCGGGCCTGGGTATGACCGTGCACCAGGTGGTGGCCAGCCCGGACCGGGCCGCAGTGCTGTTCACCCAGCATGGTGCCTCGGGTGGCAATGGTGGACGCATAGCCTGCTGGTCGGGCGTCGCGATCTACCGCAGCAACGGGCAGCAGCTTAGTGGCTGCGTAGCCCAGGAAGACTACATGACGCGCCAGCGGCAACTGAAGTCCGGCGTGGCCGACATCATTGAGGCACCCGCCCCTGCACCCTGGGACACCGTCGCGTTGCCGCCGGACGCGCAAGCAGAAGCCGTGGTGCGCCAATGGCTCACCAAATCCTGGCCCAGCTCGGTGGCCGGCGTGCGTTGCGACGACGAACACATTACGGGCATGCCGCTGCTCTTTGCGGTTGAGTCCAGCGAAATCACCGACCTGTTTTCCTCGGGCTCCGAGGTGGCGTTCCATGTGCGTCAGACCGGGCGATACCTTGGTGGACTGCCAGGGGTTGCAACGCGTTCGCAGGCATCCGTTCTCCACTGCAACGGCATCGTGCGGGTGCAGGATGGCCAAGTGGTTGCGGGCCGGGTCATCCGCGACCGCATAGGCCTGCTCGCCAGCCTGAAAGCATCTTAAGGACAGGATGATGGAACAAAACCCGTCCCCGGATGTGCTTGTGACTCGCGACGGCGCGGTGTTGATTGTCACGATCAACCGGCCTGCAATGCGCAACGCGCTTGACCGCGCGGCATCGGAAGCGATCGCGCGGGCCATGGACGAACTCGACGCCGACCCAACGCTAACACTGGGCATTCTTACCGGTGCTGGTGGCCACTTCTGCGCAGGTATGGACCTCAAGGCCTTTTTGCGCGGCGAACGCGTGGAGTTGCCGGGGAGAGGCCTCGCCGGCATCTGCGAGACACCGCCGCGCAAGCCATTGATCGCCGCAGTCGAAGGTTACGCATTGGCCGGTGGCTGCGAGATCGCGCTGGCTTGTGACCTGATCGTCGCTGCCGACAACGCCCAGTTCGGTATTCCTGAAGTCAAACGCGGTCTGATTGCCGGCTCGGGCGGTTTGATCCGCTTGCCACAACGCATCCCGCGCCAGATCGCGCTCGAATACGCGCTGACCGGCGCGCTGATGTCGGCAGCCGAGGCACGGCAATGGGGCCTGGTCAACCGTCTGACCACGCCCGGCGGTGCGCTTGATGGCGCACTGGCACTGGCGCGCACCATCGCCGCCAACGGGCCGATGGCTGTGCAGATGACCAAACGCGTGATGGCCGAAGCACCCACGTGGCCCGCTGCAGAAATCTGGCCGCACCAGCGCGAATTGCTGGAGCAGATCATTGACTCCAGCGATGCTCGCGAAGGCGCGCTGGCTTTCGCCGAGAAGCGCGCACCGCGCTGGACTGGCCGCTGAATCATGAAACCCCACCCTTTCTTTAACCCATACTGCCGACAGGCGGCAGTCATCACTCCAGGAGACACCATGAAAATGCATTCAGACACCAAAAAAACTTTCGCGGCTGCGGCCGTCACC
>JANOAP010000651.1:0-3838 GCA_031411175.1 Rhodoferax sp.
GAGTCTTGGTGTGGGCGCGTGGAGGGGAGCGAGGGGGTGCAGCTGTGCATTTGCTATCAGGTTGATAGCTGGTTGAGCCCGCCTTACGGGGGCTGGAGACCGATTCTGCCCATGCAAATCTGACAACGAAGCGAAAACGCACCGCAGGCAAAAATGAATCAGGCTGATCAACACAAACATCTCGCTTCATTCCGTTTGCAGAACTGCTGCCTGCAAACTTCTTATTCCGTATCAATAGTTCATTGCGTCGGCTTGACCACTTGATGTGCACGCCACCGCAAGCATTTGGCTTGCAGTCTGCGCACAACCCAACCGGCGGCATCGACCTTCTAGCGGGGCTGGTGACGACCTGTGGACTAAAATCCATTTCAACCGGGGCTTAACTCCCAGTCAAATCAACAACTTACAGCGCATCGCTAGTGAAACACATTATAGGGGGCATTTCCGCAGACCCGGGCGACCCGATTCCCGCAGGGGGGACGCCCCAATCTGCGCAAGTGACCACTGTGGTGGTGGATGAGGATTCAACCGGCCAGCGGTTGGACAACTTCCTGATGCGCCACCTCAAAGGCGTGCCCAAAACCCACGTCTACCGCATCATCCGCAGCGGTGAAGTCCGGGTGAACAAGGGCCGGGTGCAGGCCGATACGCGAGTGCAATCGGGTGATGTGGTGCGCCTTCCACCGGTGCGCATTTCGCCGCAGGTGGCCGAAAAACTCGAAAAACCGGCCCCGGCACGTGAGTTCCCCATTTTGTTTGAAGACGACCATCTGCTGGCCATCGACAAGCCTGCCGGCGTGGCGGTGCATGGTGGCTCGGGCGTGAGCTTTGGCGTGATCGAGCAACTGCGCCGCGCGCGGCCCCAGGCCAAATTTCTGGAACTGGTGCACCGGTTGGACCGCGAAACCAGCGGCATCCTGTTGATCGCCAAGAAGCGCAGCGCGTTGACCCATCTGCAAGCCCAGTTCAGGGACCGCGAAACCGACAAAACCTATCTGGCCCTGGTGCAGGGCACCTGGCCTGCGAATAAAAAGGTCATCGACCTGCCGTTGCACAAGTATTTGCTGGACGGCCTGCCAGGTACCAACGGCGCGGGTGAGCGCCGCGTGAAGGTGGTTGCCAAAGACGACCCCAACGGCATGCGCGCCATCACGCTGGTGAAGTTGGCACCGTTACCGCCACACAAGCGCCACGAAGGCACGCTGCTGGAGGTGACCATCAAGACCGGGCGCACCCACCAAATCCGCGTTCACCTCGCGTCGCAAGGCCACCCCATTGCCGGGGACGACAAGTACGGTGACTTTGAATGGAACAAGGCCTTGCAAAAGCAGGGGCTTAAACGCATGTTTTTGCACGCCTGGTGCCTGGGCTTTCAGCACCCGGCAGACCAGCGCGTGGTGCCCCTGCGGGCGGAGCTGCCGCCCGAGTTGCAGGGCTGGCTGGCGTAGTTTGCATCGGTCGCACGCCAAGCACACATTTCTTCATCAAAAAGGGGGATGCGCCCTTTGCTCGCATCGACTTCAATTTGGTCGGGGCAACAGGTGCCTGGTGAACGCGCAAAAAGCTCACCAGGCACCTGCAGAAGCTCTACAAAGCCAACCCAACCTGAAGGAAACATCATGATGTCATCTACTTTCAAACTCTCTGCAATAGCCGCTGCAGCCGCTGTGGCGCATTTACTCACGGCCTGCGGTGGGGGCGGCAGCGGCGCTGCCACCGTCACACCGACCCCAACCGTCCCCAGCGTTGCCCCCAATACGGAGCCAGCGTTGGATGCGGCCAAGGCATTTTTGGCGCAATACGATGCGTCGCTGGCTACCGCTATTCCCGCGACAGGCGCGGCAGCTACAACGCTCAATGACGGCTGCTACCTTGCGGATGGTCGCAACAAGGCCTATATCGTTGCAGATTTCGATGCCGATCCGCTGGCGGTTGCCAGCCGCCAGGGCGGTGTGGGTTCGGTACGAAGCAACGTGAAAGTGCTGGCTGAGCGCACGGTGGCTAATGCCGATGGCACCAGCCGCAGAGAGATCGACATCAAATACGACATCACCTACAAAGACGGCAGCAAGTTTGAGAGCCCCGACACCACCGTGCCGGATGAAACCATCATCTCCGGCAGTTCGGCCGGTGCCAAGCTGGCCGATGGCAGCGCGTGCGCCACGCCGGACAGCAAGAGTGACTGGCGGTTTTATGGGAACCGCAAGGTGGTGCGGACTGTGGTGAGTGCCCAGAATGAACGGATTGAACGTGTCGCTTTGGCTACCGGTTTGCCGTTAACCCCCGCCGTGGTTTACAACAAGTTTCTGAATCTGAGCGTGCAGGACCCCGCCAAAGTGGCTACCTACGCCGTTATCACCGGGCCTGGCCTGAACACGGCAACCCTCGGTGCCGTTGGCAGTCTGAAATTACTGTCCATACGCCTTTTGCGTGACGCACCGGAACTCGCGGGGAAAGTCGGCAATGTGGTGGATTGGCGTGATATCGATAGCTTCAGGCTCTGCCGAAACGCGGCCAACACGGGTGTCGCACCCGCCGACACCGCCGATTGCGCCATCAACGGCGCAAATGACAATACTTGGGGTTATTTCAATAATGCCTCTGGCGCTGCGCTGGACACCAGTTTTGCTGCGTTGAATATCAAAGCAGGTGATGCTTACACCATCGCCGTTTACAACGACGATGGCTGGAAGACCGTCAACGGCCAGGTCGGAAAAACACCCATCGCCACCTACACCAGCATACTTCGAGCTCTGCCTTACAGCGCGGCTGCGCTGGCTGGCGCGAGCCCCGACACTGATTCGTTTGCACGAGTGACCTCGAGTACCAAGACCAGTGTTGATATTGCCGCGGCCATCAGAACCAAGGCCGCCATTACGGCCGACGCGACTTGGTCTGCCCCCGGTGCCATGCCCGACGGTCGGGCCACGCAACTTGGTGACACTCTGGTCTTTGAGCAGGGTAACGCCAATGGCAATGGCAAGACCTGGCCCCGCAGCCGTAGCGTTTTGTTAACCTACCCTGGTGCCAAGACGACAGCGGGAAGCTTTGTCTGGCCGGTGCCAGTGTCCGCCCTAGTCTTGCCAACCTACTCGTCTGCCAGTCTGGAATACAACAACCGCAACGGCAACAACCTAATGTCGATCTACGCATTCCAGTAGATTAATCCAGACGGACCCAAGACCCCTGCGTTTCCTTGGGGCTTGAATACAGCGGCGGCGGGCCACCAACCCGCCGCTGCCTCTCTATTTGCGGCTTCACGAGTGCATTTTTGTACACTTAAAGCATGCAAACCCTGAAGTTCGGTCAAGCCCCGAAAACCCTGTCACGCCAATTCGACCTCATCGCCTTCGACTGGGACGGCACCCTGTTTGACTCCACGGCCATCATCACCCGCTGCATTCAGGAGGCCGTGCGCGATGTGGGAGGCACCGTGCCCAGTGATGAACAGGCGTCTTATGTCATCGGCATGGCCCTGATGCCCGCGCTGGCCCATGCGGCGCCCGATGTTCCCAAAGACAAATACCCCGAGCTGGGTGTGCGCTACCGCCACCACTACATTGCGCGCCAGAATGACATCAGCCTGTTTGATGGCGTGCTGGCGATGCTGGCTGATTTGAAAACGCGCCAGCACCATCTGACGGTCGCCACCGGCAAAAGCCGCCACGGCCTGGATGAATCGCTGCACGCCGTTGAGCTGAAAGGCATCTTTGACGGCTCGCGTACCGCGGACGAAACAGCAGGCAAGCCGCACCCGCGCATGCTGCACGAGCTGATGAGCGAGTTTGGCGTGCCACCCGGGCGCACGCTCATGATTGGTGACACGACCCACGATTTG
>JANOAP010000652.1:0-5436 GCA_031411175.1 Rhodoferax sp.
CTAAGGTTCAACGCATATCACGCGCCAGCCTGTCACGATCCAAGGGAATGTCCCTCTGCCCGTAGCTAAGCTATTGTTTTTATTGAGGATGTAGGCACACTTCCAAGCCGCAGTTGCAAAGCTTAAAACCGTGACTGCAAAGCAAGTGTTCAGTGCCCTGAGACTTCTGGAATCACGGCATCCAGCGCACGGTAGTGCCAGAGTGAAATTGGTTCTGCGCGGCATGCTATTACCCGCCATAGCGAACGGTCCGCAGGGCAGATTACATGCAAATCAGGAGATTGCCAGACGTCGTGAGATATCGTGAGACGTCAGGGAGCTGGGTTACATGTTGTCAATCATGACCTGGCCAAAACCAGAGCAGCTGACCTGCGTAGCCCCCTCCATCAGGCGGGCAAAGTCGTAGGTTACCCGTTTGCTGAGGATGGATTTCTCCATCGAGCTGATGATCAGGTCGGCGGCTTCCTTCCAGCCCATATGGCGCAGCATCATTTCAGCCGAGAGGATTTCCGATCCGGGGTTGACGTAGTCCTTGCCTGCGTACTTGGGCGCGGTGCCATGGGTGGCTTCGAACATGGCAATGGTGTCGCTGAGGTTCGCGCCCGGTGCGATTCCGATACCTCCCACCTGTGCGGCCAGTGCGTCGGAGACATAGTCGCCGTTCAAATTGAGGGTGGCGATCACGCTGTATTCGGCTGGACGGAGCAAAATCTGCTGCAGGAAGGCATCGGCGATCACGTCCTTGACGATGATGTCTTTGCCCGTTTTCGGGTTTTTGAACTTCATCCAGGGACCGCCGTCGATGGGCTGTGCACCGAATTCCTTTTGGGCCATGGCATAAGCCCAATCCCGGAAGCCACCTTCGGTGAACTTCATGATGTTGCCCTTGTGAACAATGGTCAAGCTGGGCCTGTCGTTGTCAATGGTGTACTGCAGCGCCTTGCGCACCAGGCGCTCGGTGCCTTCAATGGACACCGGCTTGATGCCGATGCCTGAGGTGTTGGGGAAGCGGATTTTCTTGACGCCCATCTCGTCCTGCAAAAACTTGATCAGCTTTTTGGCCTTCTCGGACTCGGCCTCAAATTCAATGCCGGCGTAGATGTCTTCCGAGTTTTCACGGAAGATCACCATGTTGGTTTTCTCGGGCTCCTTGACGGGCGACGGTACGCCGGCGAAGTACTGGATAGGGCGCAGGCAGACGTACAAGTCCAGCTCCTGGCGCAAAGCCACGTTCAGGCTGCGAATGCCGCCACCCACGGGTGTGGTCAGTGGGCCCTTGATAGACACTACATAGTCTTTGACCGCGTGCAGGGTTTCTTCGGGGAGCCAGACGTCCGGGCCGTAAATATGGGTGGATTTTTCACCCGCGTAAACCTCCATCCAGTGGATTTTCTTCTGGCCGCCATAGGCTTTCGCCACGGCAGCATCGACCACCTTGAGCATGACGGGCGTGATGTCCTGCCCTGTGCCGTCGCCTTCGATGTACGGAATGATGGGCTGATCCGGAACATTGATCGAGTTGTCTGCATTGACCGTGATTTTCTGGCCTTGGCTGGGCACCTTGATGTGCTGGTACATGAAATGACTCCCTGACTATGTGGAAAAAGGGGATGCGGACTTGATGGTTGCGGACGGGATCACAGCCAGGACCACGTGAAACGCCTGAAAAGAGCAAGCTGATCGTGCCTGAAGTGAGGCTGGGCAGCCTGGGTTGCCGCTAGCTTTTTTTATTCTAGCTTCAAAAATAATTCAAAACTGTGTCAACCGTCGGTAAACCACCCCCGTTACGGATGAGCCTTCTGGCTTGTCAGGAGGGAAATTTTTACAAATACCGTACTCCAAGGAAATTGAAATGAACAAAGTTCTCGCCGCCCTGATCGCTGGTCTCTTCGCCGCTGGTGCTTTCGCCCAAGCTGCTGCTCCTGCTGCCAAGCCAGCTGCTGCTCCTGCCGCCGCTGCCGCGCCTGCTGCTGCCGCTGCACCAGCCGCTGCTGCTCCCGCTGCCAAGATGGAAGCCAAGGCCGACGCAAAGGCTGATGCCAAGAAGATGAAGGAAGAAAAAGCTGCTGCTGCCAAGGCCGCCAAAGCTGAAAAAGCTGCCGCTGCCAAGAAAATGAAAGAAGAAAAAGCTGCTGCCAAGAAAGCTGCAAAAGCTGACAAGCCAGTTGCCAAGAAAGAAGAAGCCAAGAAGTAATTCTTGACTCCCTGAAAAAATGCCCGCATGCGCGGGCATTTTTTTTGCGTTAGTTCACAATATTGCCATGAAATATCTCACCGCCGCTCTTTTACTGGCTGGCAGCCTGCAGTCGGGCATGGCTCACGCGCAGGACGCGCCGCAAATGGACTTGCCCCGCGTCAAAATTTCAGCAGGTATGCATCAAATTACCGCGCAAGTTGCACAAGCTCCCGATCAGCGCTCTACCGGCCTGATGTATCGCAGGGACATGCCACAAGCCGAAGGCATGCTGTTCATATTCGAGCAGCCTACCCAGCAATGCTTCTGGATGAAAAACACGTTGCTGCCGCTCACGGCAGCCTTTGTGGCCGATGACGGCACCATCGTCAATCTGGTAGACATGAAGCCCCAGACCACCGATTCACATTGCTCGGCCAAGCCGGTGCGCTTCGTGTTGGAAATGAACCAGGGCTGGTTCGCCAAGAAGGGCCTCAAGGCTGGATTCAAACTCAGCGGCTCGCCGTTTGAGGCTAGCCGCTGAAATTCAAATTCGTTTTAAGCGAAGTTTGACTCGGCAAAGCCCCAGTTCACCAGCTTGTCGAGGAAAGTCTCGACAAACTTGGGACGCATATTGCGGTAGTCGATGTAGTAGGCATGTTCCCAAACATCCACGGTTAACAAAGCCTTGTCGGCGGTGGTCAGAGGGGTACCGGCAGCGCCCGTATTCACGATGTCCACCGTGCCATCTGGCTTCTTGACCAGCCAGGTCCAGCCTGAACCAAAGTTGCCCACAGCCGACTTCACAAAGGCTTCCTTGAAAGCGGCATAGGTGCCCCACTTCGCGTTGATGGCTGCAGCCAGCGCGCCCGAAGGCTCACCACCACCAGCAGGCTTCATGCAGCTCCAGAAAAACGTGTGGTTCCAGATCTGGGCTGAATTGTTGTAGACACCACCGCTGGACTTCTTGATGATTTCTTCCAGCGACATGGCCTCAAACTCGGTGCCTTTTTGCAGGTTATTGAGGTTGACCACATACGCGTTGTGGTGCTTGCCATGGTGAAACTCCAGCGTTTCTTTGGAGTAGCTGGGGGCCAAAGCATCAATGGCGTAAGGCAGTGCGGGCAGAGTGTGTTCCATGATTTCCTCGTGAGTTTGTTGTTTAAAAACTTGGATTGTAGAAACTTTATTCAGACATCTGAGAAACCGTCAGATCAACCGTGCCATCGGCAAGGGTAGCGCGCACGGGCTGCCCGGCATGGGTCTGCGCTGCGCTGGTGATGGCATGCCCTTTGGCATCGGTCAGCCAGGCATAGCCGCGCTGCAAGACGAGCGTGGGGTCGAGCAGGCCCAGCCGGAGTTCCGCCCGGTTCAGCCGCTCCTTCTTCAAGACCATGCCGCGCCTCAGATTGTGGGGAAACTGATCACCCACCCCCCGCAGAGCCTGATTACCTTGCTTCAAAAACTGTAGCAAAGCGAATCTCAGCCGCTGCGCCTGCGAGGCCAGCACGAGCCGCTGCCGGTTCGCCAGCAGCGATGGCCGCCCCAACCGTGACGCGCTGGCATCCAGCCGCTGGCTCTGGGTATCGATTTTGCGCAGCACGGCATCGCGCAGTCGGTCCTCGATGGTCTCTACCACCCCCAGCCACACCTCGCGGGGCTGCGCCACCAACTCGGCGGCGGCTGTGGGCGTGGGCGCGCGCAGATCGGCCACAAAGTCGGCAATGGTGAAATCGGTTTCATGCCCAACTCCGCTGATCACAGGCACCGGGCTTTGTGCAATGGTCACGGCCAGCGTCTCGTCATTGAATGCCCAGAGGTCCTCGATGGAACCACCACCGCGCACCAGCAGGATCACATCGACAATGGGGGCTGAATTCCCGCCTGAGCCCCGTCCATCTTGCGTGAGCCGGTATAAGTTTGATAGTGCCTGGACGATTTCGCGGGGAGCGCCAGCACCCTGCACCAGCGCCGGTGCCACCACCACGGGAATGTGCGGCACACGACGGCGCAGCGCGGTCATCACATCGTGCAGTGCGGCTGCGCCCAGCGAAGTGACCACGCCAATGGCCCGTGGCATGAGTGGCAGGACGCGCTTTCGCCCGGCCTCAAACAGCCCCTGGGCCTCCAGTTTGGCCTTGAGTTTTAGAAACTGCTCAAACAGCGCGCCCTGCCCGGCCCGGCTCATGGATTCAACGATCAACTGGAGATCGCCACGCGGACCATAGACATCGAGCCGCCCGCGCAAGTCAACCAATTCGCCATCGCGGGGAGCGAAATCCAGCATGCCCGCAGCACGGCGAAACATGGCACAGCGAATCTGCCCTGTTTCATCCTTCAGCGCAAAGTAACAATGCCCGCTGGCTGCGCGCGAGAAGCCCGAAATCTCGCCACGCACCGCAACCGGATTGAATCTGGCATCCAGGGCATCAGCAATGGCGCGGCATAGCGCCCCGACTTGCCAGATTCGTGGCGTCATTGCTGATAAACCCAAGTCAGACATCAGCAGAGATGCGCCCTGGCGCGGCTTTTTCGTTGTGACTACTCCACAGGTGCCGCCGGAACGCCGCGATCACCACAAAACCCCGCGAGACGCCTGTGTTGCGGTCAAAGTGTGTTGATTTCATTTGATTTTTTGCTGCCCAATTTGTCATCGTTTTGTCACAAGCCCGTGTGGGCGCGGGTTGGCACCGTTTGCAGGCCCAGTTCTTCACAAAGTTATCCACAGATTCTGTGGGCGAACAGCTTGCTGGCCACGATAGGCCTTCACGAAGTCGACGCGGCCCGAAAATTCAATCATGTGTGGGCCATAATCGCTTGGCATTTCATCTGCGCGGAGAGTCCATTGTTTTCAATCATACAAGCCGCAGGCTGGCCCATCTGGCCGCTGGTTGCCTGCTCCATTCTGGCGATGGCGCTGGTCATTGAACGTTTCCTGAGCCTGAAGACGTCCAAGGTGGCACCGCCCAAACTGCTGGACGAGGCCCTCAGCGTGTCACGCACCGCCGTGCCAGCGCTGGATGTGGTGGCGCAACTGGAGCAGAACTCGGCGTTGGGTGAGGTGCTGGCCAGCGGATTTCGCGCCTTGAACGCCAACCCGTGCTGCAGCGAAGCCGACTTGCGGGCCACGATGGAAGGCACGGGGCGGGTCGTGGCGCACCGCCTGGAGCGCTACCTCAGCGCGCTGGCCACCATCGCCTCGGCCGCCCCGTTGATGGGGTTATTTGGCACGGTGGTTGGCATGATCGAGATCTTTGGTTCCC
>JANOAP010000653.1:0-6245 GCA_031411175.1 Rhodoferax sp.
CACGACTTGATGGCGCGCCCGTTCATGATGACGGTGCAGGCCCCGCACTGGGCGGTGTCGCAGCCCACATGGGTGCCGGTGAGGTGGAGGTTTTCACGCAGGGCTTGCACCAGCAACGTGTTGGGGGCGAGGTCAAGCGTGCTTGACTTGCCGTTGACTTTTAACTGTACCTGCATAGGACTTGTCTCCATCTGTGGGTGGGGGGTGACATTGGAATGTCGTTAGTAATATCGGTGAACTGAGCGGGTGAATTATTGGAGCGTAAGATGCCCCCAGCCCTAGGTAAAACCCTTGGTAGACGGCGTTCAGGCACCCCGTGTCTGTTAAATTCTCAAAATGAAACACTGCCTGAAAAACTGTCTGAAATAGACTGCAAAACCCCATGCTGTCCACACTGAATCACGCAGTTGAACAACGCCTGCGCCTCATCGCCGCGGCCCGTCAGTCGCTGTTGGCAGAAGGCCAGCCCTGGCCGCATGGCATGGCGGTCCCGGCGACGGCGGGTGGCATGGAAACAGGTGTCGGCTTGGGCCTGGAACAGGCCTGGATCACCCGCTCCTGGCAGCGTTGTCTGGCCAGTGGCCAGCGGCCCCACCAGGCGGTGAGTTTCGATGTGATTCCGTCGCAGGCCCTGCGCCGTATTGAAGAAGCCAACCACACCCTGCTGACAGCCGCACGTCCGGCGTTGGCCAAGCTGGGGCGGGCCATTGCCGACACACGCTATTTCGCCATCCTGACCAATTCGCAGGGCATTGTGGTGGACGTGCATGGCCCGGTAGACCGCAGCGACCCGCGGGCTGATGCGATAGCGCGTGTGGGTGTTGACCTGTCCGAACGCAATGTGGGCACCACCGCCATTGGCGCGGCGCTGACCGAGCTGGCCCCGGTATGGCTGCACCGGGGCGAACATTTTTTTACTGCCAACGGGGCCTACAGTTGCGCCGGTGCGCCGCTGTTCGGGCCGGACGGTGCCTGTGTCGGCATGCTGGACCTGACCGGCATTGATGCCGTGGAGCGCCCCGAACTCAAACACCTGGTGGCGCAGTCAGCCCGCAGCATTGAGAACGCGCTGACGCTGGAGCGTGCCCACAGCCTGCTGGTGCGCCTGAACTGGCCGGGCCGCGCCCTGGGCGACGAAACCGATGGCCTGGTCTGTCTGGATGCCGATGGCTGGGTTACCGGGGCCAACCAGACCGCGCGTCAGATGGTTTCGCAACTGGCAGCACCACTGGGTGAAACGGATCAGGCTGGCACCACTGTCACGGCCAGTGCACCTGCCGTGCATTGCAGCGAGCTGTTTGCCATGCCTTACCAGATGTTGTTTGATGCCGCCGGGCGGGATGCCTACGGCCAGCCCGCGCCCATGGATGTGCCACTGTGGTCGGGGCTGCGCCTGCAGGCCATTTCCGTCAACCCGCAACGCGCTCGCACCGGCACATCGGCACGGCGCGATGCCACAGGCGGCGACCCGCATTTGCTGCGCGATGTAGAGACCGCGCTGATCCGCAAAGCCGTCATGCAGGCCAAAGGCAACGTCATGCAGGCCGCCCGTGAATTGGGCATCAGCCGGGCCACGGTCTACCGTAAATTGGGCACCAAAAAGCCGGGCTAATTCGTCAACCTTAACTACCCAGCATTCCTCGTACAGGCAGAACGTGCCCATCCAGAAACACCGCAGAACTGGCTTTGCCAGGCTGCTGGTGTTGCCCCCAGCAAGGGGGAAAGCGTAGCGACACGCAGTGCGCGAAGCCGGGGGGTGAGTAGTTATCGTCAACCCGCCACAGCCACCACCACCGCAGATTCGTCCAGCGAGGCCAGCACTTTGCTACCCACGCGGATACCACTGGCCGCAGGTGCAAACCCCACCAGTTGCTGGCCGCTGTCCAGCGTCAAAGCCACCTCGTCACCGGTCTCACCACGCGACACACGGGTGGCACGGCCCGCCAACCGGTTGGTGGCTTGCGTAGTGGCGTGAGATGGGGGCGCAGAACCAGGTGCCGTGGAGCTCACCCGGCTGACCGTGACCGCCGTGGCCTTGCACAGCGCCAGCACAGCCTGCCCGGCATGCAGGGCCAGCAGCTCGGCACTGGCCAGCGTGATGCGCGACACCAGCAGCGGCGCACTACTTGCGTTACTTGCGTTATTTGCACTGCCGGCAGCAGCGGCTGCGCCCGGCAGCGCAGGCCGGTCCAGGCCCAGTGTGACCCGCACCACCTGCCCCCTGGTTTGCAAACCCCGCACCCACACCGGCAACTGGTTGCGCATGCTGGTACGCATGGACAGGCTTGACAGGTTGGGCATAGGAGCCAGGGCAACCTGCCCTGGCGGGCCACCATGGGCAGCTTCGTGTTGCAGGCTGGTCAGCACCTGCTGGCGTGCCTGATCCAGGCGCTGGGCTGCGGCCAGCAGTTGGGTGCCAGCGGCCGTCAGGTGGGCACCGCCGCCGCCCGCACCACCCACGGCGCGCTGCACCAGTGCCACCCCGGCGAGGTTGGTCAATGTGTCGATGGCCTGCCAAGCGGCCTTGTAGCTGACCCCCGCGTCGCGCGCCGCCTGCGAGATGGAACCACTCTGGCCAATCAGCCGCAGGATGTCGATGCGTTTGTCCGCCGGGGCGTGGCCCAGGGCACCGGCGTAAGAGGTAGCCGATAAGGATGGTGGGATTTCAGGCAAAGACATGGGCCTGCCCCAACACGCTGATCTGCACACGGGCACCAATGGCCGGTATGTGCAGGCCAGAGCTGCGCACCGTCAACACGGTCGCGTTGGGGTCTTCGAGCAGACGCACGGTCAGCTCACACACCGGCCCGCAGAAGTCTGTGTCCAGCACCACGCCGTGACAGGCCCCCGTGCCCAAGGTCAACGCCAAAGCGCCGCCCGGCACATTGGCCAGTTGCAATTGTTCGGGCCGCAGCATCAACTGCACGGCACCGCTGCGTTGTCCGTCGTCCGTGGCCACCCGACCCAGCGCACAGGTTGCCCAGCCGCCAGACAGTTGGCCCGGCAGAACCACCGCTTCGCCCAGAAACCGCGCCGTGACCGGGTCTGCGGGCCGCAGGTACAGGTCTTGTGGGCGGCCCACCTGCGCCAGCAAACCCTGGCGCATCACAGCCACCTGGTCGGCAAACGACAGCGCCTCGGTCTGGTCGTGGGTCACCAGAATGGTGGTGATGCCGGCCGTGGCCAGCAACTGCGCCACGGCCTTGCGGGTGGTGGCGCGCAGGCCGGTGTCCAGGGCAGAAAACGGTTCGTCCAGCAGCATCAGGCGGGGCCGCTGGGCAAGGGCCCGCGCCAGGGCCACCCGTTGCTGCTGGCCGCCCGACAACTCATGCGGGCGGCGCTGCAACATGGCCACGTCGAGCGACACCATGTCCATCAACTCGGCAATGCGTTCCTGGCGCTGCGGGTCGTGGCGCGCCAAGCCAAACCCCACGTTGTCGGCCACACTCAGGTGCGGGAACAGGGCACCGTCCTGCGGCACATACCCAATGCCGCGCTGGTGGGTGGGCACCATGCGCGGGCCATCGGCCAGCAGTTGCCCGTCCAGAAGCACCTGGCCCTCATCCGGTGCGTCAAACCCGGCAATGATGCGCAGCAGCGTGGTTTTGCCCGAACCTGACGGCCCGACGATGGCCGTGCGGCTGCCTGCCTGCACCGCCAGGTCCACACCGCCCAGGGCGATCACCGGCGCATTGGCCGGGCCATAGGTTTTGCGCACAGCACGCAGGTCAAGAGAGGTCATCGTCCGGCGGCACGTTTGGATTGAAGGTAGAGCAGCCAGGTCAGGGGCAGCGACAGCAGCACCATTAACAAAGCATGGGGCGCGGCCCCGGCGTAATCGATCTCGCTGCTGTGCGACCAGAAAGCCGTGGCCAGCGTCTGCGTGCCATTGGGCGACAGCAGCAGGGTGGCGGTGAGTTCATTGGTAATGGCCAGAAACACCATGGCAAAACCCGAAGCCGCACCCGGTGCGGCCAGCCGCAGCGTGATCTGCCACAGCGCCTGCAGCGGTGTGCGCCCCAGGCTGCGGGCGGCTTGCTCCAGCTCCAGCGGGGCCTGGGCCACACCGGCGCGCAGGTTGATCAGGGCACGCGGCAAAAACATCAGCATATAGGCCAGCAATACGGTCACTACCGTCTGGTAAATCGGCAGCGCCACCCGCACCGTGATGGTCACCAGCGCCAGCGCCACCACAATACCGGGCAACGAACCCACCAGGTAGTTGCTGCCCTCCAGCATACGCTGCAAGCGCCCCGGCGCACGAATCGACAACCAGGCCATGGGAATCGCCACCAGGGTGGTGAGCAGCGCCCCGGCACCCGCCAGCAGCAGGGTCTGGCCCAGCGCCGACCCCAGCTCATTGAAACGCCAGACTTTGGCCCCGCCCGCCACCAGCCAGCGCACCAGGGTGATCAATGGCACACCCAGCGAGAGTGTGGCCACCACGGCAGGCAACAGCAGGCATAACCACGTGGCACGGCCCAGCCGGGCGGGCTGCGGCTGGCGTGCTGACCCGGTGCCCACCCGCGCGTAACGCTCACGCCCGCGCGTGCCCGCCTCCAGTGCCAGCAACCCCAGACAACACACCACCAGCACCCCGGCCAGCATGTTGGCGGCCGGGCCGTTGTAGGTGGACTGGAACTGGTCCACGATGGCGGTGGTGAAGGTGTCAAACCGGATCATCACGTACAGGCCATATTCGGCCAGCAGGTGCAGCCCCACCAGCAAGGCCCCCCCCCAGATCGGCAGGCGCAACTGCGGCAACACCACGCGGAAAAACACGCCCCAGGGACTCTTGCCCAGGGACGCAGCCGCGTCTTCCATGCCGGGGTCCAGCCGCCGCAACGCGGCTGCAATCGGCAGGTACAAAAACGGAAAATACGCCAGAACCGAAACCATCACGCCGCCCATCAGCCCTTGCAGGCCGGGCCACAGGCTGATCCAGGCATAGCTGTGCACAAACGCCGGCACCGCCAGCGGGGCGGCCGCCAGCCAGGCCCAGATGCGGGCACCGGGCAAGTCGCTGCGCTCAGTCAACCAGGCCAGGGCCACGGCCAGCACCGCACACAGCGGCACGGTCAGCGCCACCAGCAGGGCGGTGTTCACCAGCAACTCGCCCACACGCGGCCGAAACACCAGCGCCACCACGGTGTCCCAACCGGTATGAACAGCCATCCACAGCACAAAACCCAGCGGCAACAAGGCCACCAGCGACACCAACACCGCGGCGACGGCAAACCACGACAAACGCGGGAAACTTGAGAAGCATGAGAAGCGTGAAAAACGCCCCGGACGCAAAGGCATCCGGGGCACCGCGGGACGCAGCGTGCGCAAGGTCAAACCGTGTGAACCTGACAAGTGAAGGTCAAAGCAGACCGGCCTGGGTCATCATGTCGGTGACCTTTCTGTTGTTGAGTTTGCCGGGGTCTACCAGAGGTGCCTTCAGGTCGGCCAGCGGTGTCAGCTTGTTGTTGGAAGCCGCTCCCACGCCCACGGCGTATTCGAACGAATCACCAGTGCGCAAAATGCCCTGCCCCCCCTTGCCGGTGATCCACTTCAAAAATGCCTCGGCCTGGGGCTTGTTTTTGCTGGAGGCCAGCACACCACCGCCCGAGATGCTGACGAACGCACCCGGGTCTTCATTGCGGAAGTAATGCAGGGCCACACGCTCGCTGTTTTCGCCGCCTTTGGCACGGTCACCAAAGAGGTAATAGTGGTAAATCACGGCGGAGTCCACCTGCCCCGCATTGACGGCCTTCATGGCAATGCTATTGCCTTTCATAGGCACAACATTCTCTTTCATGCCTTTGAGCCACGCCGCCGTAACTGTCTCGCCTTTAAGTTCCAGCATAGCGCTCACAATCGCCTGAAAATCTGCCCCCGATGGGGCTGCCGACCAGCGGCCTTTCCAGGCAGGCCCGCCGAGATCGAGCAGGGATTTAGGCAAGGTGTCTGGTGTGAACTTGATTTTGTTGTAGACGAACACGGTGGACCGGGCAGCCATGCCCGTCCAGCGGCCATGCGGCGGGCGGTAGTTGGGCGGCACCTGCTCCAGCGTGGCCGCGCTGAGGGGCGCAAACAGGCCAGCGCCATCGACCAGGGCCATGGCGGGCGAGTTTTCTGTGAGGAACACATCGGCCGGAGAAGCCGCGCCTTCCTGCACGATCTGGTTGGCCATTTCCATGTCGCTGCCACGGCGCATGATGATTTTGATGCCGGTTTCTTTGGTAAAACCCTCAGCCCAG
>JANOAP010000654.1:0-12665 GCA_031411175.1 Rhodoferax sp.
CGCAAAAATGGCCTGCATGGTGGCGTAGCCCACGACGGACCCGACCTTCGGGTTCTCATTGAATTTCTTGTAGTAGTTGGCCGCAAATGAAGCGTGTTCGGGCGTGTCTATCTGATCCCAGGGGTAGCCGGTGACTGTCCAGCCGCCACCTGGCACCGGTTTGGGTGTTTCATCTTTCAACACCTCCAGATACTCGGGCTCGCCCGACAGCATGGACACCACAGGCATCTTGGGGAAGATG
Source organism: Rhodoferax sp. (assembly GCA_031411175.1). Taxonomy (GTDB): domain Bacteria; phylum Pseudomonadota; class Gammaproteobacteria; order Burkholderiales; family Burkholderiaceae_C; genus JANYCG01. The sequence goes on from JANOAP010000654.1 coordinate 242, forward strand.
TTGCGCTGATTGCCTTCGCGCACCAGCTTGGCCAGATCTGCGCCAAAGGTCACGTTGAAGATGGCGTCAGGCTTGTTCTGCATGGTGGCTTGCAGTGTGGTGCCGGCATCCAGTTTGCCGAGCGCCGGCCACTGTTCGCCCACAAACTCGACATCCGGCCGTTTGGCTTTGAGCAGCTCTTTGAAGCTGGCCACGGCACTTTGTCCGTACTCGTAGTTGGGCGAGATCGTCGCCCAGCGTTTTGCGGGCAACTTGGCCGCTTCTTCCACTAGCATGGCGGCCTGCATATAGGTGCTGGGGCGAAGCCGAAAAGTGTACCGGTTGCCTTTTTCCCAAACCATGGCGTCCGTCAGAGGTTCACTGGCCACATACAGCCGCTTGTTCTTCTGGGCATGATCAGCCAACGCCAGGCCGACGTTGGACAGAAAGCCACCCGCCAGAACATCGACTTTCTCGTTTGACGTCAGTTCTACCGCATGCCGCAAAGCCTCTTCAGGCTTGCCACCGTCATCGCGGGCAATGACTTCCACCTTGCGGCCCAAAAGCCCGCCGGACGCATTGATTTGCTCCACCGCGAGTTGCCAGCCCTGACGATAGGGCGTGGTGAACTGCGGGATGTTGGAGTAGCTGTTGATCTCGCCAATCTTGATAGGACCCGGCTGGGCAAATGCGCCCATCGACATGACCGCGAGGAAAGGGACAAAAAGTTGTTTCATAGTTTCTCCAGCCACGCACTCTATCAGCGTTTGGCATCAGTCCACCCTGGTGATGCTCAGAGTTACCTGTCTTTTACATAAGGCCGCCCCAGCGCCCGGGGTGCCACGGCTTTGCCGATAAACCCGGCCAGCAGGATGACTGTCAACACATAAGGCAGGGCCTGAATGGCCTGAACGGGCACTTCCCCCACGCCCGGTAATCGCACACCCTGCAGCCGAATGGCAGCAGCATCCAGAAACCCGAAAAGCAGACACGCCCAAAACGCGCTGACCGGATGCCAGCGGCCAAAAATTAAAGCCGCCAGCGCCATGAAGCCACGCCCTGCCGTCATGTTGTGCGAGAAATTGGCACTTTGGGCCAGCACCAGGTAGCTCCCGGCCAGGCCACACAGCATGCCATTGAGGGTAAGCGCCGCATAGCGCAGCCGGGTGACGGAGACTCCGGCGGCGTCCACCATCTCAGGGTTCTCGCCCACCGCGCGCAGACGCAGGCCAAACCGCGTGCGAAACAGCAGCCACCAAACCGAGGGCACCAGCGCAATCGCCAGGTACACCAGCGCGTTGTGGCTCAACAGGCCCTCGCCCAGAACAGTACCCAGCAGGGGGATTCCCTGCAAGGCCTGCGCAGCCTGCGGGAACAGTGACTGAATCCGGACGTCTGAACTGACCGGTGGCGTTTGGCCGCCCTGGGCGAACCACGCGATGCCCAGCACCATGGTCATCCCGGCCGCAATGATGTTGATGGCCACGCCCGAGACCACCTGATCACCCCGGTGGCTGACGCAGGCCAGGCCGTGGACCCAAGACAGCGCCGTCGCCACCAGCATGGCCGCCAGCAGCGCCAGGGTGGTCGAGCCATACACGGCGCCCACAGCCCCCGCTGCAAAAGCACCAAAAAGCATCTTGCCTTCCAGGCCAATGTCCACCACCCCGGCCCGCTCTGACAGCAGACCTGCCAGCGCACAAAAAATCAGGGGCGTCGACACCCGCAACGTCGATGCCAGCATGGCCCCCAGCAGAGCCTCATCCATGGGGCACCTCGCGTTTGCTGCCCCGATAAACCTGCGTGATCCCATGCAGAACCCGTGCAAGAACAGGCGCAATCACGTAGACCATAGCACCAGAAAACAGCACGATGAAACCCTGCAGCATGACCACCATGTCGCGGCTGAACCCGCGCACTTCAAACGCCACTTCGGCACCGCCCTGAAACAGGGCACCAAACAGGATGCTGGCAAAAATAATGCCCAGCGGATGGTTGCGGCCCATCAGCGCCACGGCAATGCCAGTGAAGCCTGCACCGCTGACAAACTCCAGCAGTAGCTTGCCATTGACGCCGGCAATTTCATTCATGCCCACCATACCGGCCAGCGCGCCGGACAACGCCATGGCAATGATGATCTGGCCGCGCGTGCGAATACCGGCATACTCGGCCGCGCCGGGGCTGGAGCCCACCGCGCGCAGGCGGTAGCCGCCACGGGTGTGCCATAAAAACAGGTACACGCCCAAAGCGGCCAAAAGCGCCAGCACCACGCTCACGTTGAGGGGGGAACTGGGCCAGGTGATCCCCAGCCAGGCCAGCGCCTCATGCATGGCGGGCAGCTTGGCCGATGGCGCAAACGGCACGCTCTCTACCGACATGGTGCCTGCAGGCCGCAAATGGTCCACCAGCAAATAGACCAGCAAGCTGCTGGCAATGAAGTTGAACATGATGGTGGTGATCACCACATGGCTGCCCCGATAAGCCTGCAGGTAGGCCGGCACCGCCGCCCAGGCCATGCCAAACAAAGCACCTGCCATCAACATCAGCGGCAGCATGACCCAGGCGGGCAGGCTCGCAGACAGCCACAGGGCCACCAGCCCGGTGCCAAGGCCCCCCATGATGGCCTGGCCCTCCCCGCCAATGTTGAACAAGCCACCATGAAATGCCACGGCCACGGCCAGCCCGGTGAATACAAACGTTGTTGCGTAGTAAAACGTGTAGCTGATGCCGCGCTGTGTGCCAAAAGCACCGTGCACCATCACAGAAATCACCTCAAGAGGTTTTTGCCCGACCAACGCCACAACGCCTGCTGCGGCCAGAAGCGCCACCGCCAGGCACACCGCAGGCAGCAAAATCAGGTCGGCCCAGCGTGGCAGGGTGTGAGATGAACTCATGGCGTGCTCATGCCCCGGTCGCACACATCAAAAGCCCCAGGCCGGCCTCGTTGCAATCACCCACCGGCAATTCGCCGGTGACGCGCCCCTGATTCATCACAATCACGCGGTCCGACAGCGCCAGGATTTCGTCCAGCTCGCTGGACACCACCAGCACGGCGCAACCCGCGTCGCGCATGGCCCGCAACTGGGCATAAATGAACTCAATGGCACCAATATCTACCCCCCGCGTCGGCTGGCCGACCAGCAACACGCTGGGTGCCTGGCCGAGTTCCCGCGCCAGCACCAGTTTTTGCTGGTTGCCACCCGAGAACTTGCTGCTGACCAGTTCAGGGGCACGCGGACGCACGTCAAACTTTTCCATCAGGCCTGCCGTGGCACTGCGCATGCGCGCATGGGCCATCCACCCGCGTGTGGTGTATTCGGGCAAGTCGTCGTAGCCCAGTACGGCAGATTCCCAGGCCACAAAGGCCATGACCAGCGCGCGGGCGTGCCGGTCTTCAGGCACGTGGGCCAGACCCAGCTCGCGGGCTGTGAACGGGTCAAGCCAGTCATCGGCTCCGAACGAACGCTGGCCCAATGTCAACTGGCCAGATTCGGGTGTCAGCAGGCCGCTGAGCACATCCAGCAACTCACTCTGGCCGTTGCCGGACACACCCGCCACACCCACAATTTCACCGGCCCGCAGGCTTATGCTCAGGTCAGACAGGCGGGCCACCTTCATCGCGTCACGCACGGTAATCTGGCTGGCCTGCAGCACGGTCTGGCCCGGCGGACGAACTTGCCCGTCCAGCCGACCCATGCGGACTTTGCGACCCACCATGGCTTCCGCCAGTCCTTCGATGGAAGCCTCGGCAATGGCCAGTTGCTGAACCACGCGGCCGCCCCGCATCACGGTGACGTGGTCGCACAGCCCCATCACCTCCTTGAGCTTGTGGGTGATCAGCAGGATGGTGGTGCCCTGCTGCCTCAGGGCACGCAGCACATCAAACAATTGCCCGGTTTCCTGCGGAGTGAGCACCGCTGTAGGCTCATCCAGTATGAGGATCTTCGCGCCCCGGTAAAGAGCCTTGAGAATTTCAAGCCGCTGGCGGTCGCCCACGGGCAGGTCAGTCACCAGTGCGTTCAGGTTCACACGCAAGCCGGTGGTCTGCATGAGCGCATCCAGTTTGCTGCGCACCTGCGCTGTGGCTCGGTTGAGCAACCAGTGGGGTTCGGCACCCAGCATGACGTTTTCCAGCGCCGTCAGCGTGTCCACCAGCATGAAATGTTGGTGGACCATGCCAATGCCCTGCGCAATGGCATCGTCTGCATTGCGAATCTTGGCGGGGCGACCAAAGACGTCAATGCTGCCCGAATCGGCCTGATAAAAACCGTAGAGCACCGACATCAGGGTGCTTTTGCCTGCACCGTTTTCGCCCACGATGCCATGCACCGTGCCGGTACCTACCTGGAGGTTCACGTCGGCATTGGCAGCCACCGCACCAAACCGCTTGTTGATGCCGGTCATGCGCACCGCAATGGCTGCGGTGTCAGCCATGACGGTATCAGCCATGAATAGGGGACTGAAAGGGGTCAGAACTTGCAGGCTTTGTCGGCCATGTAGTCGGCCACCTTGATCTTGCCGCTGATGATGTCAGCCTTGGCCGCGTCAACTTTCTTTTGCATGTCGGCACTGACCAGCTTGGCGTTGTTGCTGTCCATGGCGTAGTCCACACCGCCTTCCTTCAGGCCCAGGGCTGAAATACCGGGCTTATGGCCTTTGGAGACGTTGTACACGGCCACGTCAACCCGTTTGAGCATGGAGGTCAGCATGGTGCCGGGCTGAATATGGTTCTGGTTGCTGTCCACACCAATGGCGAGCTTGCCGCTGTCCTTGGCAGCCTGGTAGACCCCCATGCCGGTGCCACCCGCCGCCGCGAACACCACGTCTGCACCTTTGGCAAACTGCGCCTTGGCCAGCTCGCCACCACGGGCTGGGTCGGCCCAGGCGGCACCCGTGGTCCCCGTCATGTTTCCGAACACCTCGGCCTTGGGATTCACGTATTTGGCACCCTGCTCATAGCCACACTGAAATTTGCGAATCAACGGAATGTCCATGCCGCCCACAAAACCAACCTTGCCGGTCTTGCTGGCCAATGCCGCCATGGCCCCGACCAGAAAGCTGCCTTCCTGCTCCTTGAAGACCACGGACTGGACATTGGGCAGGTCAACCACCATGTCGATGATGGCGAATTGCAGCTTGGGGAATTCCTTGGCCACTTTTTCAATGCTGGAAGCCTGGCCAAAACCAATGCCAATGATGGGGCTGGCACCGCGCTCGGCCATGCGGCGAATGGCCTGCTCACGCTGGGATTCGTTGGAAACTTCAAACTCCAGATACTGCTTGCCCGTTTCTTTTTTCCACTGCTCCATACCCCGGTAGGCAGCTTCGTTGAATGACTTGTCAAACTTGCCACCCATGTCAAACACCACGGCAGGCTCGGCCCAAACCTGAAAACTGGCGGCCAACGCGGTTGCCAGAACACCAAGCCGTGCGGCTGTTGTGAAATTCATAGTCACTTTCATAATTACTCTCAATTCCTCAAGGTTAAATAAATGGCCGAATCAATCACCAGAAAGCGCCCAGGCACGAAGTCATCCGGGCACGTTATTGCAGCATAGCAAATGCCGCCAACCCACAACTAGCAAGCCTAATGGCCGCTGCCCGTGCTCGCAAGCCGGAGATTCCCTAAGAGCGCAACGCATTACCCCAGCAGTGCCAACTCGGCACTGACTTTTGCTGCCAATCTGGCATTGCCCAGCACCAGCTGAATATTCGCACTCAGACTGTTACCCCCTGTAATTTCATTGACACGTGTCAGCAGGAACGGCGTCAGGGCCTTGCCAACGATGGCCTGTTGCCTGGCTTCGTCCAGCGCGTGCTCGATCGCGAGGTCAATCAGGTCACGCGGCATGGCAAAAGCCGGCTCAATCGGGTTTGCAATAACCATGCCGCCTTTCAGGGAGAGCGCCCATTTAACGTGCAGTACCTTGGCGATTTCGGCGGGCGAATCCAGCCTGTAGTCCACCGCAAAGCCGCTCTCGCGGGTGAAAAATGCCGGCAAGGTGTGGGTCTGGTAGCCCACGACCGGGACGCCATGAGTTTCCAGGTACTCCAGCGTCAAGCCCAGATCGAGAATCGACTTGGCGCCCGCGCACACCACGGCCACCGGCGTTTGCGCCAGCTCCTGCAGGTCGGCGGACACATCAAACGTCTTCTGGGCATCACGGTGCACGCCACCAATGCCACCGGTGGCAAACACGCGAATACCCGCCATGGCCGCAATGATCATGGTCGCCGCAACCGTAGTTGCACCGGTCTGCCCGGCAGCTACCAGAAATGGGATGTCGCGGCGGCTGGCCTTGTGCGCACTCTGGCCAGCCAGGCCTAAGGACTCGATCTGTTGCAAGGACAAGCCAGCCTTGAGCCTGCCATCCACAATGGCCACGGTGGCCGGAATCGCGCCATGCGCCCGCACCTCGGCCTCCACGCGCATGGCGGTTTCCACGTTCTGCGGGTACGGCATGCCGTGCGAAATGATGGTGGATTCCAGCGCGACCACAGGCCGGCCCGAGTCCAGTGCCTGGCGGACCTCGGGCGACACATCCAGAAAAGCTAAAACGGGCGGGGTTGGCGAATAAGTCATCGTCGTCTTTGAAGTTATTCAGCCTTATTGTGCTGTGAAGTGTTTGGGGACAATGCCAGTTGCACAGCGGCGAGACTCAGTTGAGGTGCATTGGCATACGGGCTGGCCAGGGTGATCCCGGCGCAGGCCATCGCAAAATCCACCGCCTGCGGCAAAGGCAGCTTGTTCAAACAGGCATGAATTAGCCCTGCCAGCAACGCATCCCCCGCGCCAGACGTGCTTACCACCTCCAGTTGGGGCGACGCACGATGGCCGCACAGACCGCATTCATCGCACCAGCCCACGCCCTGCGCGCCCAGGCTCACCACCACGTTGCGCACGCCGCCTTGGTGCAACTGCGCGGCCGCGCGGCAAGCGTCATGCACGGTGGCCACCGCGATGCCCGTTAGGGCTTGCGCCTCCATGCCGTTGACCTTCAGGGTGTGAATGCGATTCAGCCACGGCATGATGCGCAGGCATTTCGCCACAGACACCCCATCCACGAAAACAGGGCTGTGCGTGGCGGGCCTGCGCGCAGGCCCGGCCAACAGCCATGCCATCGCGTCAGGCCTGAGATTGCAGTCCACCACCAGGCAGGCGGCGGTTTTCAGCAGTTCAATGTGCCGCTCCAGGTCTTCAAGGCCAAGACACTCCAGGACGGCCATGTCGTTCACGGCCATCGCCACGTCACCATCCGGGCCGTGCAAGGACAAATAGGTGGCGGTGCGTTGGCCCGCTACCCTTCGGACCGCACTCACATTCACGCCAGCGTCGCGTGTGGCGTTCAAAAGAGCGGTGCCAAACAGGTCATCGCCCACCAGACTGACCAGATGCGTGGCCAGGGCCAGACGGGCCAGGTTTTCGGCTACGTTGCGCACCACACCGCCAGGGGTCCACTGGATCTTGCCGGGTGTTGAATCACCCGACGCCAGCGGCATCAAGGCACGGGCGGTCAAGTCCATATTGGCACCCCCCACCAGCACCACCGGCCCGTGATTGGCGCGCCCTGTCGTCATGGGTTCATGCAGCATGGGTGTGGCACAGCAGGTGCTTGGTGGCGGGTGGCATCAATACAATTCAATTTTTAGCACCCCATTCCAGCTGTCAACAGTTTCACGGCAGAATGGTTGCGCCTCTTCTGGAAAGACGACTTGATGATACTTGTGGCCGGCTCCGCCAATCTGGACTTCGTGGTCCGGGCCAATCACATTCCCGCGCCGGGGGAAACTGTCATGGGGCGTGATTTCAAAACCCACCCCGGTGGCAAAGGGGCGAACCAGGCCGTGGCCTGTGCACGCGCCGGTGGCGCATCCACGGCCATGCTGCTGGCGCTGGGCGATGATGATTTCGCCCGGCCACTGGAGGCCTCTTTGGCCGCCGCTGGTGTGCAGTTGCATATCAAACGTGTGACCCAACAAGCCACGGGCACAGCCTTCATCTGCGTCAGCGACGATGCTGAAAACGCCATCACGGTGGCACCCGGAGCCAATTTTGCTTTGCATCCGTCGGATCTGGTGCCCCTGGCGGGCTTTACCCATCTGTTGCTCCAGCTTGAAATCCCGCTTGATAGCGTCGTGGCTTACGCCCGTGCGGCCAGAGGCCACCACATCCGGGTGGTGCTGAACGCCGCACCCGCACAGGAACTACCCGCCGAACTGCTGGCGCTGATTGACGTTCTCATCGTGAACGAAGGCGAACTGGCGACGCTGGCAAAGCACCGGGGCAGCATTGATGAGTGCCTGGCACGCATTCAGGTGCCGTGGGTTATCGTGACACTGGGTGCCCAGGGCTGCCGTGCGCGGATAAACGGGCAGTTTCTTGCTCAGCCTGCGTTCCCCATCAAGCCCGTCGATACCACCGGCGCTGGCGATACATTTTGCGGCACCCTGGTTGCAGCGCTTTCCCAAGGCCGCGGCGTTGAAGAGGCGCTACGCCACGCCAACGCGGCCAGTGCGCTGGCGTGTCTGGCCCCCGGTGCGCAATCCAGCATCCCGTCGCACGCGCAGGTGCAGACTTTTTTGACGAATCACCCCAAGCCATGACCCCACAAACCCAGGCGAAAGTCAGCCGCACCCAAGTCATTTACGACACCGACCCTGGCGTGGACGACGCCATGGCGCTCTATTACGCGCTGGCCCATCCGGCCATTGACGTGGTGGGCATCACCACCACGTTTGGCAACGTCACGGTGGAGCAGGCCGCCATCAACGCGCTTTACCTGACCGCCATCGCCGGCCGCAACGTACCCGTTACCAAAGGCGTGGCAACGCCGTGGTGCAAGCCGGGAGAAGCGCCGCCCACCTATATTCACGGCGCAGATGGCCTGGGCAATCTGGCCCAACGCGTGCCTACAACCCACCAACTTGATCCACGTGCCAGCGCCCAGTTCATTGTGGACATGGCACGCGCACAGCCGGGTGAGATCACCCTGGTGGCAGTTGGCCCCCTGGGTAATCTGAGCCTGGCCCTGAAGCTGGAGCCCAGGCTGCCCACGCTGCTGCGTGAAGTCATCATCATGGGTGGTGCCATTACCGAGCCCGGTAACGTCTCGCCCGTGGCAGAAGCCAACATCTGGAATGACCCGCATGCGGCCGACCATGTGTTTACTGCCGGCTGGAAGCTCACCATGGTGGGGCTGGACGTGACGCACCAGGTCATCATGCCCGTGGCCCTATTCAAACGCATTGCAGACCACCAAAAACACATTGCCACTGACACCCTGCATCACGCCGTGGGTTTTTACGCCAATTTCTACAGCAACCTGTACCCGCACGTCGCCAAAATCCATGGCTGCTTTGGCCATGACGTGCTGGCGTTCATCTACCTGACGAACCCCGGGCTCTTCACGCTGGAGCACGGCCGCGTCCGCGTCGCTACCGAAGGCCTGGCGCAGGGCCAGACCATGATGAACCGCAAAGACTTCATCGACTTCGCGCAAAAGGGCTGGGGCAAAGACAAACCCATGACCCAGGTGTGCATGCGGGTCGATGCCAGTGCATGCACGCAGGTGTTTGAAAGCACGATGATGAACGACTGGCTGACTCGCTGACCTGCCCCTTTAAGGCACTGCGTCGCCCCAGCCTCGAAGGACACCCAAGGACACTTTCCCATGCAGTTCCCCATAGTTGACTACCGCAGCCCGGATGCACCGCAGGCGTTTTGCAAAAGCCTGCACGAGACCGGGTTTGGCGTGCTGGTGAACCACCCGCTGGACCAGAGCCTGGTGGATGGCATTTATGCCGAATGGCTGAATTTCTTTGGCACCGAAGCCAGGCACAACTACCCGCAGGACCCGGTCACCCTGGATGGCTACTTTTCCCCCGCTGTGTCGGAGACCGCCAAGAACCACACGCAGCGTGACCTCAAAGAGTTTTTCCATATCTACCCCTGGGGCCGTTACCCGCAAGAGGTCTCAGACGCGGCGCGGCGTTACTACGCGGCAGGCAGCCAACTGGCGGGTGAGCTTCTGAAGTGGGTGGAAGACAATTCGCCTGCGGAGGTTAAAGCACGTTATTCGATGCCGTTGCCCCAAATGATTGAAGGCTGCGACCACACCTTGCTGCGCGTGCTGCACTACCCGCCCCTGTCTGGCGGCGAGGCGCCCGGTGCCGTGCGGGCGGCAGCCCACGGTGACATCAATTTGCTGACCATCCTGCCTGCGGCTACGGAACCCGGCCTGCAAGTGCTGGGCCAAGACAAGGCGTGGCACGACGTGCCGTGCGACTTCGGCCTGCTCATCGTCAATATTGGCGATATGCTGCAAGAGGCGTCTGGCCACTACTACCCATCAACCACGCACCGGGTACTCAACCCGACGGGCGAAGGCCGATTCAAGTCGCGCATCTCCATGCCGCTGTTTCTGCATCCACGTCGGGACGTGGTGCTGTCTGATCGCTACACGGTGGACAGCTATTTCAACGAGCGGATGCGGGAATTGCGCGGACCCAGGCCGGTTTAGCCGTGTTTTATGATGCTATAAAGTTGATAGCTGTCTGAGATTATCCAGTAAGGTTCAACACTAGTTTTGACCGGTAAACCGATGCTGAACTGCCACGGCCGGCTGGAGTGCAGCTCGCAGGCGTTGGCCAATACGGTACGCAAAGCCCCGCTGTGACCGCGGGGCCGCGCGCTACGATGGGTACTGGCTTGAGTTGCCGTATTTTCAGCCTCTAATGCTTATTCCTCAAACCACATAACGACATCACATAAATGTAGTTTGCAATATATCCATCGCCACTTACAGTCCTGCCCTATGCATGACTTGGCGTTTATCTTTGCGGGCTTTTTTGTTGGCTTTGTGGTCGGCCTCACTGGGGTGGGTGGCGGCTCGCTGATGACGCCTATCCTGATTTTCTTTTTTGGCATCAAGCCTTATCTGGCGGTAGGCACCGACCTGCTGTTTGCGGCGTTCACCAAGATGAGCGGCACCATCAAGTTGGCTCGCGCCCGGCGTGTGGACTGGAAAGTGGTGTTCCATCTGTCAGCAGGCAGCATTCCGGCAGCCTTGATCACGCTGTGGGTCCTGCACACCATGGGGCCAGCCGACCCCAAGGTTCAGCAGGTGATGACCACGACACTGGGTGTGGCCCTGCTGCTCACTGCGGCCGCCACACTCTACAAAGCGCTGCGCGGCAAGGCAGCACCCAAAACCGTCGCCAAAGGCTTTGAGGCCGAGGCCGCCACGCCCCGTCACTGGAGCTTGCCGCTTCTGTTTGGCGCGCTGATCGGCACCCTGGTCACCCTCACGTCGGTGGGTGCGGGTGCCATTGGCGTCACCGTGTTGATGATTTTGTACCCCCGCTTGCCGCTGCCCCGCATTGTCGGTGCCGACATTGCGTACGCCGTGCCGCTGACGCTCGTGGCCGGCATGGGTCACGCGTCACTCGGTTCGGTGGACTGGCCACTGCTGGCCAAGCTGCTGGCCGGGTCGATTCCCGGCATCTGGGTCGGCTCACATCTGATGACACGCACGCCAGACCGCGTGATCCGCTCCCTGTTGTCGGTGTTGATTGCCTATGCCGGGTTCAAGCTGATTGCCCTTTAACGCACACGCTTCGTTTTTTCGCTGATTTTCTCTATCTCAAGCCATGTACCAATACACAGACTTTGACCGCCAATTCGTCAAAAGCCGCGCAGCCCAATACCGCGACCAGTTGCAACGCAACCTGGCGGGCCAGTTGGGTGACGAAGAGTTCAAACCGCTTCGCCTGCAAAACGGCTGGTATCTGCAGCGCTTTGCACCCATGTTGCGTGTGGCGGTGCCCTATGGGGAGCTGTCGAGCGCGCAACTGCGGGTGCTCGCCAAAATCGCCCGCGACTACGACCGCAAAGAAGAAAACAGCATTGACAAAGCCAACCCCGGCCTGAGCGACCTGGCCTCCCTGCCCTCTGGCGTGGGCCACTTCACCACGCGCCAGAACGTGCAGTACAACTGGATTCCGCTGAACAAATCGGCTGATGTGATGGACCTGCTGGCCAGCGTCAACATGCATGGCATCCAGACCAGTGGCAACTGCATTCGCAACATCACCAGCGATGAGCGTGCCGGGATTGCGGTGGACGAGGTAGCTGACCCGCGCCCGTTTGCCGAAATCATGCGCCAGTGGAGCACGCTGCACCCCGAGTTTGCGTTTTTGCCACGCAAGTTCAAGATTGCCATCACCGGGGCCAAAGAAGACCGCGCAGCCACCTACTGGCACGACGTGGGCCTGCACCTCAAGCACGATGCAGAGGGCCAATTCGGCTTCAAAGTGCTGGTGGGTGGTGGCATGGGGCGCACACCCGTCATTGCCAGCACCATCCGTGAGTTCCTGCCCTGGAACCAGATGCTGAACTACCTGGAAGCCATCGTCCGCGTGTACAACCGCTTTGGCCGCCGCGACA
>JANOAP010000655.1:0-3926 GCA_031411175.1 Rhodoferax sp.
CAACCCATATCGGCCCGCCGGGCTCGGTGGGTGGCACCAAGGGAGTGGAGTTTTCGCTCAAGGGGCCTGACCTGAAGGAACTGGAACGCCTGTCCACCCTGGTGCGCCAGCGCCTGGAGGGCGTTCAGGGCCTGGTTGACATTGATTCCAGCGTCAAGCCCGACAAGCCAACCATCGAAGTGGACATCAAACGCGATGCGGCGTCTGATATGGGCTTGGGCATTGCCCAGATCGCCGGGCCGCTGCGTACCCTGGTGGCCGGCCTCACGGTGGGCAACTGGCGCGCCAGTGACGACCAGACCTATGACATCAAGGTGCGGCTGGCACCCACGGCCCGGGACACACCGCAAGACCTGGAGCGCCTGCCCTTTGTGGTGGGCAGCAATGCCGATGGCAGTGCGCGCATTGTTCGCCTGAACCAGGTCGCCACGGTGCGTGAATCCACGGGGCCGAACCAGATCAACCGGCGCGACCTGACACGCGAGGTGTCCCTGAGCGGCAACACCTATCTGCGCTCGGGGGGTGAGGTGTCTGCCGATATCCGCAAAGCGCTGGACGGCATCACCTGGCCGCCCGGCTATGCCTACCAGTTTGGCGGCAGCACCAAGAACATGCAGGAGTCTTTTGGCTATGCCATCTCGGCCCTGGTGCTGGCCATCGTGTTCATCTACATGATTCTGGCTAGCCAGTTCAAGAGCTTTTTGCAGCCCCTGGCGCTGATGACGGCACTGCCCCTGACGCTGATTGGCGTGGTGCTGGCGCTGATGATGTTTCGCTCCACCCTGTCGATGTTCTCGGTCATCGGCATCGTCATGCTGATGGGGCTGGTGACCAAGAACGCGATTCTGCTGGTGGACTTTGCGATCCGGCTGCGCGAGGACGGCATGGAGCGAAGTGCCGCCCTGCTCATGGCGGCCAAGGTGCGCCTGCGCCCCATCCTGATGACCACGCTGGCCATGATTTTCGGGATGGTGCCGCTGGCCTTTGCGCTCAGCGAGGGCTCGGAGCAACGCGCACCCATGGGGCAGGCCGTGATTGGCGGCGTGATTACCTCGTCGCTGCTGACCCTGGTGGTGGTGCCTGTGGTGTATTGCTACATGGACGATCTGGCCAACTGGTTCAAGCGATTGTTTTCAGGCAAAGAGGCCCGTGCCAAAGCACTAAAATCTGCCGCTACGGCATTAAGCAAGTACTCGTGACAACCGGAAGAATCACTATGAATCTCGAACTAGCCCGCTTCAACATGATCGAGCAGCAAATACGCCCTTGGGACGTGCTCGACACCGACGTGCTGCACTTGCTGTCGGTGGTGAAGCGTGAGGATTTCGTTCCCCTGGCCCATAAAGCCCTGGCCTTTGTGGACATGGAAATCCCGCTGGGCGGGCCGGTTGATGAGGCCATGCGCCTGGGCCACTGCATGCTGGCACCCCGTGTGGAAGCCCGCCTGCTGCAGGACGTTGCGGTGCAAAAGCATGAAAAAGTGCTCGAAATTGGTGCGGGCTCGGGCTTCATGGCAGCCTTGCTGGCGCATCGCGCACAGCGCGTGATTTCACTGGAGATTGACGCCGATCTGGCGAAGCTGGCACGCGGTAACCTGCAAAAGGCCGGCATTCACAATGCCGAAGTGCGCCACGCGGACGGCTCCAAAGGCTCGCCCGTTGAAGGTCCATTTGACGTGATTGTGCTGAGCGGTTCGGTGGCTGAAGTGCCGCAGGCCCTGCTGGCGCATCTGAAGGTGGGCGGACGGCTGGCCGCGATTGTGGGCGACGAGCCCATGATGCGGGCCACGTTTGTGACGCGCGCCACCGAAACCGGCTACCGCACCACCCATCCCTGGGACACGGTTGCTCCCCGCCTGCTGAACTTCCCGGCACCGTCGCGCTTCACGTTCTGAACGTAACAACCTCACAAACCTCTGCACAAACGTCTTCGCCGAATGATTTCCCAAGTACGCCCTGCCGGTCTGGCCGCCTGGTTTTCTGCGGTCAAAGTGCATGGTCAGCCGGTGGTGCTGGACGTGCGGGAACCCTCCGAACTGGGGGTGGCCAGCGTCAAGCCCGATGGTTTTGAACTGATCACGATTCCGATGGGCACCATTCCGGTGCGGCTGTCTGAACTCGACCCCAACCAACCTGTGGCCTGCCTGTGTCATCACGGCGGGCGCAGCATGCAGGTGGCGTCATTTCTGCAAAGCCGCGGATTCGCCCATGTGGCCAATATCGCGGGCGGCATCAATGCCTGGTCGGCCGAGCTTGACCCGACCATCGCCCGCTATTGACGTGAAGTTAGCACGATTTTCATCCCATAATTGGCCCCGCACGCACTAAAGACGCCCATGAAAAAACTGACGCTGTCCGCCTCCCTTCTCGCTGCATTGGCCGCAACCGCCTTGCCGGTTCACGCCCAGAGCCTGGTCAATCTGTACGAGTCGGCACGCGCGTTTGATGCGTCCTACCAGTCTGCCAAATCTCAATATGAAGCCAACCAGTTCAGGGCCGATCAGGCCAAGGCACTCAACCTGCCCACGGTGGCGCTGGCTGCGGGCATGTCGCAATCCAATATTGCGGTGTCGCCCAGTCTTGGGCCCTCGTCTGACCGCGGTTATGGCACCCAAAATGCGACTTTGAGCGCCTCGCACCCCCTGTACCGGCCCGCGAACTCGGCCCAGTACGAGCAGGGCATGAAAGTGCTTGAGCTGGCACAGGCCCAATTGCTGGCGGCCGACCAGGACCTGATCGTGCGGGTCAGCCAAGCCTACTTTGATGTGCTGGCATCGCAAGACAGCCTCACGTTTGTGCTGGCGCAAAAAGCGGCCGTGGCCGAGCAGCTGGCTTCAGCCAAGCGCAATTTTGAAGTGGGCACCTCGACCATCACTGACACGCGTGAAGCGCAGGCCCGCTTTGACCTGGTCACCGCCCAGCAACTGGCGGCAGAGAATGACTTGCGCGTCAAGAAGATTGCGCTGGACCAGTTGGTGGGCAAAAGCGACGCCCAGCCCAAAGCGCTGGCACTGCCCATCGTGCTCAAGGCACCTGCGCCCTCTGACGTGAATGCCTGGGTTCAGCAATCTGTCGATACGCACCCCAGCATCCGCCAGGCCCAAACCGCGCTGGATGTGGCCGTGCTTGAAACAGCCCGCGCACGGGCTGGCGAAAAACCAACGCTTGACCTGGTGGGTAGCTACACCCTGCTGCGCAACCAGGACGGCAGCAGTACCTCCACCGTGGGGGCCAACATCAGCACCGCCACAGTGGGGTTGAACTTCAACTGGCCCTTGTTCGCGGGTTACGCCATCCAGAACCGCATCAAGGAAACCCTGTCGCTTGAGGACAAAGCCCGCAATGATTTGGAGGGCGCGAAACGCGCCGTCGCGCAAGGCACCCGCACGGCTTATTTTGGCGTGGACTCCTTGCTCGGTCAGGTCAAGGCGCTGGAGGCCGCCGAGGCCTCAAGCCAGAGCGCGCTGGATGCCAACAAGCTGGGCTACCAGGTGGGCGTGCGCATCAACATCGACGTGCTGAATTCCCAGAGCCAGTTGTTCCAGACCAAGCGTGACCTGGCCAAGGCCCGGTACGACGTGCTGATCAACGGCCTCAAACTCCGTCAAGCCAATGGCTCGCTCAAGCCGGATGACTTGCAGGGTGTGAACTCACTGTTGGCGAAGTAAGTCCGAGATCGCGGCAACCGTTCGGTCCACCGCGCCACGGTGGGCCATGGCAAAGGCGGTGGTGGCACCGCGCTGGTTGGACAGCGCCTTGCCATCACTGACGAGCGCAACGGCAGCAACAACCGCCTGCGCGATGCTCTGTACACGTTGGGCAGCGCCCGCTTCTTCGGCCAGCGCGGAGGCCTGCAAGAAATTAAAGGTGTGTGGCCCCATGATGACCGGGCAGCCACAGGCCGCCGCTTCAATCAGGTTTTGTCCG
>JANOAP010000656.1:0-1894 GCA_031411175.1 Rhodoferax sp.
CCGCCATTGCTGAGGGTCACTCTGCCATCGGTTGAAATGGCGGACTTGCCAAGCGGTATGTCAGATGCCGTGGAACCGGCAGCGACAACCCGGATATCGCCAGCGCGGGCGCCCACGAACCCGCCATCGATCAGCACGTCGCCTGCCACCACGCTGATGGGGAATCCATTCTTGGGATTCAATACCGCGCCAGTCTGCACCGCCACCGTGGCACGGCTGCTGCCCAGAAAACCAAAAGCTTCGGGCGGGGCCACAGACAGTGTGCTGGCCCGACCCAGGTCGGCCTGAAACCGGCCATCCGCAAAATTGACCGAGTTGGCGGTACTCACATGAAATGCGCCGGGCACATCCACACTGGCACCTGCACCAAAGGTCACGCCTGCGGGATTGATGAAGAAAAATGCCGGAGCGCCACTGGCCGCCGAGAGACGCAGGGCGCCATTGATTTGAGACGCACCGCCCCCGGTCACCCGGCTGATGACATTTGCAATGCCGGGGCTGGTGGTGGAGAAATTGGCACTTTCACCGGTGGCCAGGTTAAACGTCTGAAAACTGTGGAACAGGTTGCTGCCGGCCAGCTTGCCCAGCGACTGGGTGATCTGGTAGTTGGGGCCTGGCAGGCTTTGGGCCGCTTGACCCAGGCTGGCGTCGGTACGGATCTGTGCCTGCGCCAGACTGGTGGCCACCAGCCATGCCAGTGGTGTGAGTTGCAGTTTTAAGAAGGGCCGGGTCACAGCCAGTTCCCTATAAGTTGAAAAGGTGCCCAGTAAAACGGATGGGCCAGTAGTGGGTTGCGCATGAGCTGCAACTGCGCTTGTTGAAGTGACCGGGCCTTGCTTTGGTTTTGCTGCGTCAGACCACGGTAGAACTGCGACATCACGCTGACGGCTGCGTCGTCATCCACAGGCCATAGCGTGCCCAGCACGCTTTTGGCGCGGGCCTTCATCGCAGCGCCTGAAATGCCCAACGGTGCGCGGTCGTTGCCGGCAGCCGTTTCACAGGCCGACAGGCTGAGAATTTCAATTGGGTTCTTGAGCGACTGGGCACCCTTGAGCATGTCCTGCAGGCCGTCCAGTGTCAGCAGGTCGTCGTAGGCCAGGATGTAGCTCGAGTCTGCCGTGCCCCCAAAAACGCCGTGCGATGCCACATGGATGATGCTGTAGGGTGTGGATGCCGTGGCCTTGCGGAAGGCTTCCAGCGTGAACTCGGCATCCTGCAGGCTGGTGCCTGGCAGGATGCCTTGCAACGCCTGAACTTCTTTGGTCACGCCTGGCAGGGCAAGTGCCTCCCGCAGGGCTTCGCGCATGACCTCACCGCGCACGTCGCTCCTTGCGGCAACGGTACTGGACGTGTCCACTGTCGAGGTCAGCGCGCGGGCTGATCGAAGCGCCCGGCCAGTGGTCACCACCGGGGTCGCTGTGCGCATCATGGCGTCGATACGGGCTGTGCCCATTTTGTCCACCACGTCGCCAAAGCGGGATGCGCCAGCTACCAGGGCCGACAGGGCACCGCGGGGTGGGGGGTTGGTATTGGTCATCGACATGCCGGTGGCGGTGGCAATGGCGTACTTTTCGATGGCAAAGCGGTTTCCGTCATGAAGCGCTGCGATGGGGACGGTGCGCAGGCTGGCGTCCGGAATCACCACCAGAGTGTCGATGGATGCCTGCGCCAGCAGGGCGTCCAGCGGCTTGAGAATCCAGTCATGAAGCCGTCGCGCATCGGCAAGGTAGTTGCCCTTTTCGATGCGCAATTCCCGTGACAATGATTCAGCCACCTGCTGCACCGTTGCACTCGCCACCGGGCTGGTCAAGCGGTGCAGGCCGGTGGCCGTCTCTACCAGCAGCTCCATCCGGTCGGCAAACGAAATCGGGTACAGCACGGCGGTGCCGGGCGG
>JANOAP010000657.1:0-3995 GCA_031411175.1 Rhodoferax sp.
GATGCCCGCCTGCTGGGCAAGCCAATTGCTTCGCTGAAGCAGCGTGGCAGCGAATTGATTGCGGCCTTTGACGCTGTGCTGTCTGGCATGTGATTCGCCCCCACAAAATCCCCGCATCCGTGCTGGTGGTGATCTACACCCCGGCGCTGGAGGTGCTGTTGATACGGCGGGCTGATTTTGGCCCTGTCGGGCAGTCACCAGCCCATGAATTCTGGCAATCGGTCACCGGCAGCAAAGACAGTCCTTCCGAGTCTTTTCGCGAGACTGCCATCCGCGAGGTGTTTGAGGAAACCGGCATCGACTGCGGACCTGGGTCTGGTCTGGAAGAGGCTTTGGTTGATTGGCACCTGGAAAACGTCTACGACATTTACCCGCGCTGGCTGCACCGCTATGCGCCCGGTGTTACGCGGAATACCGAGCATCTGTTCGGATTGAAAGTGCCTGCGGGTACGGTCGTCACGCTGAATCCACGCGAGCACACAGCGAGCCGATGGCTGCCTTTGCACCAGGCCGCGCATGCATGCTATTCCTCATCCAATGCTGAGGCGATACTGATGCTTCCCCGATTCACCGCTGAAGCCCCTTGACTGCCCCCGAATGCCCGACTCGCCAAACATCCTCCGCGTTGCCACCTACAACATTCACAAGGGTGTGCAGGGCATAGGCCCGCGCAAGCGGCTGGAAATTCACAACCTGGGGCATGCGGTGGAGCAACTGGATGCAGACATTGTGTGCCTGCAGGAGGTGCGCAAAATGCACCGGGGCGAGGCCAAAAAATTCAAGCACTGGCCGGACCTGGCGCAGGCCGATTTTCTGGCACCGGAAGGTTACGAGGCCGTGTACCGCACCAATGCCATCACTCGCCACGGTGAGCATGGCAATGCCATGCTGTCGCGCTGGCCTGTGGTGGCGCACCAGCACGAAGACATGTCAGACCATCGGTTTGAGCAGCGCGGTCTGCTGCATTCCGAGGTGTTGTTTCATGGCGTTGCTGTTCACGTGGTGGTGGTGCACCTGGGACTCATCCGGGCCAGCCGGGTCCGTCAGGTGGCGCAGGTCCAGCGGTTTGTGGCCCGAGAAGTGCCCCCGGACGCACCCTTGATCGTTGCGGGTGACTTCAATGATTGGGGAACCCTTGTTAACCGTGCTTTGTCCGCTATTGATTTGGTAGCTTTTCAAGAAGCCCGTTACCCCACTTACCCGTCGCGCATGCCCTTGGTTCAGCTCGATTACGTCTACGCCAGGGGCCTGGCACCGGTGAAAGTGCATGTACCCAGCGGGCGCATCTGGGGCCAGATGTCCGACCACCTGCCGCTGATCGCCGAGTTCGCCTTGACCGGGTAAGCACGCACTACCGTATGCCTCGCCAGAACACCAGACACCATTGATGCAGCAGTACCAGGATAGTCACTCCGTACAGCTGTTGCAGGGCGGGCAGGCGTTCTTCCACGCGCTTGTGAAAGACATTGCGGCGGCGCACCATGAGGTCTGGCTGGAAACCTATATCTTCAATATGGACACCTCTGGCCTGCGTGTGGCCGAGGCTTTGTCCCAGGCCGCTGTTCGGGGCGTGAAAGTCTGCCTCGTGATGGATGGGGCCGGCACGCCCTCCATACCGCCCGAATGGGCCGCAAGGTTTGATGCTGTCGGCGTGCAGTGGCGCATTTTTTCTCCCTTGGGACGCATCGGCTGGTTCATTCCCAACCGCTGGCGTCGCTTGCACCGCAAGCTGTGTGTGATTGATGGCATCGTCGCCTATTGCGGGGGCATCAATGTGCTGGATGACTTTTACGATCCGAATCATGGTGTGCTGGACGCCCCGCGGTTTGATTTTGCGGTGCGGGTCCAGGGTCCATTGGTGCGTGATGTTGCGCAGGTCATGGCGCAATTTTGGTGGCGTATGCAGGCCGCCAAGGAAGCGCGTGGCAGGGATTTCCCCTCTGCGTGGACGGCCTTGCAGTCGGCTGTGCGATCAGGCCGGGCGGCCGACGGCGCCAGTCGCTGGGCTTCAGGAGATGCCGGCACGGCCTCCACGCGGGCGGCGCTGGTGCTGCGTGACAACGTGCGGCAGCGCACGCAGATCGAGCGGGCTTATCGCAAAGCCATCGGGGAAGCCCGCAGCGAGATCATCATTGCCAATGCCTATTTTTTGCCGGGTGCGCGTTTGCGCCGGGGGCTGATTCATGCTGCGCAACGTGGGGTTCGGGTGCGCCTGCTGCTGCAGGGCCGCTATGAATATTTCATGCAGTACCATGCGGCCCGCCCGGTGTATGGTGCGCTGCTGGCGGCGGGTGTGGAGATTCATGAATATGCGCCGAGCTTTCTGCACGCCAAGGTGGCGGTGATAGACAGCCGGTGGGCCACGGTCGGCTCGTCGAATCTGGACCCTTTGAGCCTGTTGCTGGCACGCGAGGCCAACGTGGTCATTGACGATGCCGCGTTTGCAACGGACCTGCGCGAGCGCCTGGACCTGGCCATGCGCACGCAGGGTAACCGGCTGGACCCGCAAGCCTATCAACATCGGCCCTTGCGCCAGCGGCTGCTGGACCGCCTGGCATTTGGCCTGATGCGGTTCATGCTCTTTTTGACGGGAAGACGCTACTAAATAGATAGCTTATCAAGCTTATTCTGTATGGTCTAGCGGGATAAAACATTACTCTGGAAACGCTGTTAAGATTCTTGCATGTTAATGAAATCAGACAGCCCCATGACGCCTATTGATGGTGATGAAGGTACGCCGGTGTCCGTGAAGATCCGCGAGCGGCTCAAGGCGGCCCGCAAGCGCTTCAACGCCAATGACAACATCGCGCAATTCATCGAGCCCGGCGAGCTTGAAAAGCTGCTCGACGAAGTCGAAGAAAAAATGCAGGGCGTGCTCGACAGCCTGGTTATTGACACCCTGGGCGACCACAACACCGGCAACACCGCACGGCGCGTGGCCAAGATGTATGTCAACGAGGTGTTCAACGGCCGGTATGTCGCCGCGCCGTCCATCACCGAATTCCCCAACGCCGAGCACCTGAACGAGTTGATGATCGTTGGTCCCATCACCGTGCGCAGCGCCTGCTCGCACCACTTCTGCCCCGTCATCGGCAGGGTGTGGATTGGCGTCATGCCCAACGAGCACACAAATGTGATTGGCTTGAGCAAATACGCCCGTCTGGCCGAGTGGGTCATGGGCAGGCCGCAGATTCAGGAAGAAGCGGTGGTGCAACTGGCCGATCTGATCATGGAAAAAACCCAGCCTGATGGCCTGGCCATTGTCATGGAGGCCAGCCACTACTGCATGGCCTGGCGCGGCGTGAAAGACATGGACAGCAAGATGATCAACTCGGTGATGCGCGGTGTGTTCCTTAAAGACCCCAATCTGCGCCGCGAATTCCTGTCCCTGATTCCCAAATAAGGTAGCCCATGCTCGTCCGTTTACTCTACGCCAGCCGCGCCGTTGATCCCAGCCCTGCCGCAATCGACGCCATCCTCACGCAGTCGCGCCACTCCAATCCGTCATCGGGCATCACCGGCATTCTTTGCCACAGCGGGGCCATCTTCCTGCAGGCCATCGAAGGCGGGCGCATGGCGGTCAGCGAGCTGTATGGCCACATCCAGAAAGACCCGCGTCACAAAGACGTGGTGCTGCTGCACTATGAAGAAATCTCCGAACGCCGTTTTGGCGGCTGGACCATGGGCCAGGTCAACATGTCCAAGCTCAATCACTCGATCCTGCTGAAATATGCCGAGAAGGCCGAGCTGGACCCGTATGCCGTGTCGGGCAAGGTGTCGCTGGCGCTGCTTGAAGAACTGATGGCCACTGCGGCCATCATTGGGCGGGCCTGAGCGCCGATCCAGGCCTGAACGCCGCTGGCGGGGTATTTCGGTATGGGGGTATGGGGTACGGGCTTGGTGTCTGACATGCTGCTGATCGGCTGTGATTTTTCCAGCCGACCGACCCGCCGAAAACCCATCATTTTCGCACTTGGAGCCTTGCAGAACGGGCG